>CACWUI010000075.1 GCA_902764045.1 uncultured Lachnospiraceae bacterium | reverse complement strand
TCGATGACCACATAAAGATCCTTATACTCAAACCCTTGAAGATAAACATTTTTAACAAAAAGAGTTCCGCTGGTCCCCGTAAGCCCGGGCGTTGTAAACACCTCACCCAGAGGGATATTTACATCCGCAAGACAGTTTTCAAAATTCTCCTGAGTATTGGGATCATCCACCTGTTGAAGCGAAATGGTAAGATCGGTCTTGTTACCGTTTGCTCCCTGTATCACAACATGAGTTGAGTAATTCAGCACATCTATCATCGTCTGCTGGATCTGCATGTACATATTATAATCCAGACAGTTTATAGCCGCCGTCTCTTCAAATATCTCTTTAAAATCCTCACCGATGTCCGGGGTAGGATATGCGATTATGGTAAATGAGCGCTCCTCGCCCTTTATATAATCATTGGCCAGATTGCTGAGGCTTGCCATAAAGCCCGTCTCCATTCTTTTCTGGCTGTCTGCCGCATTCATGGCAAAGCCGTTTTCCTCATAGTTAAAAGGCTCTTCCCCGAACACCTCAATAACCGCGGGACCGCCGTAAACATCGGCTTCTTCTTTAAATTCATCGTATGCCTTTTTCATGGCACCCAGCTTTTTATTGATCAGCGCCTCATCATAGAAAAATGCCGCGTCACGCACATGATCATAAGCCGCCTGCCTGTTGGCAGATGACCCGTAAAACCCGCCCTTTCCGATAATGCTGCCCATCACGGCGCTTGAAGGCGCTCTGAAAAGCGTGGTCTCAAGTCCCATACGCCCGAACTGCTCCATGGCAGCCTTAACAAGTCTCTCAAAACCGATCCTGTAAATGATACCCACACTTCTCTTTTTATCAAAAGGCTTTCCGGTTGTCTCAAAGCCACGTCTGTAGCCCTTTGTAAAGACCTCTGCCATTTCATTTATCCTGTCAGGGGGAAGGACGTTCAGGAAGCGGGCCATCTTAATATCATTATCTGTAATGTAGTCTCCGTATCTGTAAAGATACCACACATCCCCCAGGCTTCCCGTCACTATCTTTCTTGCAACGCTGTCTCTTGCGGTAAGCATGTCTCTTATACGGTCATGGGAAAAAACCTCACAGGAATCATAGAGATATTGGTAGATCCTGTTGTGGAAAGAATCATAAGAAAGGGTTCCTTTCTCAAACATATCCCTGATATCTCCGTACATTTCCATAAAAGGCTCCATCATGGAAGCCTTTTTGTCAAACTTCATACCGATCATGGAATAGCATTCGGCGGACACAAAGGAACAAAGCTTACCATAACCTCCTCCCAACATATAATCGGCAAATCTGGGATTCACAAAGGATGCATCATAGTTTTCCCCCGTAATATCCGTATAAAGCTGTGCATTTTTTTCCCCCATATTTTCGGAGGATGTATTCATTGCCTTAAAGGCTATGCCCAGTCTCTCAAAAAATCTGTCAACATTATCAAACCAACGTACGAAATTACTGTTCATTTAATTACCCCGTATTTAAACACCTATCACAAACAACGCTGTAACAAAGGCGCAAAGGCATCCGTCCATTATGATACCTATCTTGCAGGGAAGATAAGCCCGCCCATCTTCCTTAAGACCGATAAAACCGGATGCAATACCAAGCGCCGATACAATAAATGAAGTAAATGCAAGGCTTCCCACTACCTTTCCCGCATGTCCTCCGTGACCGTAGGACAGACAAACACAAACGATAAGCATGGCAATGGCAGCGCCGCCGCATATAAGAGAGATAATTCCTCCCGTTGCAGGTCTGGCGCTGAAAAATAAATATTTACGAAAAACCTTGTCTTTTATTTTTTTTACTTCAGCCATTTTTATACTTTCTTAACACCGTATTTATCATAATAATCATCAAGGGCTGTTTTTATACCATCGTCGATGATTATCCTGCCACCGATCTCTTTGTTATAAAGGTATTCCTTTACCTCATTCATATCCACTATGGCTGCCGTGGGAAAGCCGTATTTCTCACCAACAAGGGCCAGGGCCGTCTCAGTCTCACAGTCAAGCCCCTGCTCCAATCTATTTAATGATACCATCATGCCCTTTATGGCAATGTCAGCCTGTGCAGTGATGATCGGATACGTCTCCTCTATGGATTTGCCGGAGGTAGTAACGTCCTCTAAAATAACCACCCTGTCACCGTCCTTTAAAGGGCTTCCCAGCATGATCCCGGCATCACCGTGGTCCTTTACCTCTTTTCGGTTTGAGCAGTATCTTATCTCTTTTCCGTACAATTTACTATAGGCAATGGCTGTGGCAACTGAAATGGGAATGCCTTTATAAGCCGGTCCGAAAAATACATCGAAATCATCTCCGAAATTCTCATGTACCGCAGTAGCGTAAAACTCTCCCAGCTTCATAAGCTGGCTTCCTGTAACATACAAACCCGCATTCATAAAAAATGGTGACTTACGCCCGCTTTTTAAGGTGAACTCCCCGAATCTCAAAACATCACAATCCACCATAAAATCAATAAAGTCTTTTTTGTATTGTTCCATATGCACCTCCGGATATCCCTGCTGCGCCGTTTCCGCAAGCTTCCCCTGTTCGGGAAAAAGTTTTTTTCACCGCCCTTTTCGCGGTTGTCCTGTAACTTATATATAATATCAAATATTTTTAGGTAAATAAACAGGAAAAAGCATAAAAAAAGAAACCTGCAGTCTGCAGATTTCCGTAGCAAAAGCTACCGACCGGACTTGAACCGGTGACCTGCTGATTACGAATCAGCTGCTCTACCAACTGAGCCACGGTAGCACACAACCTGTATAATATAATATACAGGGTGTATCTGTGTCAAATGTCTGTATCAGAACTCCTCGTATTCCATTGAACCGTCAGAATACTTTATCTCATAATAACCGTGATCTGAACCGTCGCAATTATAAACCGGTGTCTTGGATACTACCTTTCTGCCGGCGGTAGTAGGCGCAGCAGTCGTGGTAGGTGCCGCAGTGGTTGTGGGAGCCGCTGTAGTAGTAGGTGCTGCTGTTGTGGTAGGAGCAGCCGTTGTAGTAGCCTCAGTTGTGGTAGAGGTAGTCTGCTCTGCAGTTGTTGTAGTTTCTGATGTTGATTCCGTTGTTTCGGAAACAGAAACTGACTCAGTGGTAGTTTCTGTATTGCCGCCTCCGCAGGCAGTCAGCGCAACAGCCATAACAGGTATGGCAGATAATCCCAAAAGCTTTTTAAAATGTTTCATTTCATTTCTCCTCTCTTTTAAAACAACAAACACCATCAGTAAGTTTCATCTGAGTCCAACGTCTTAACTTCAACCGCCTGTGTTATATTACCGGTGACTATCACCTTTGCAACTGCCGGAAGCGTGACCGTTTCTTTTTTCAGATAAAGGGCAAAACCATTGTCCCCTACATGATAGGCTTTATATACTGTTCCGTTTAATTCTATCAGAATATCCGTGTTGTTTTCAAGCAATTCTTTGTCAACTTCTCCGGAAATCTCAAAAAAATCATAATCCGCTTCAAGTGTCTTTAAAGTAATGGTTGAATCCGGCTTTTCTTCCGGCGTTCCGTCAGCCGTTTCGCCCGGCAGAACGCCTTCAAAAACCGGTGCGGATATTACAGGAGGCATGGTGATAAATTCCCTGATGTTTCTTTCAACCTTTTCAAAAACAACCGTATCCGGCGACAACTCATCCATCTGTCTTTCAAGAGTATAGACATTTGATTTTGAAAAGTACCCTTCGGAAAATTCATTTGCTATAAGCGGAATAAGAGTATTACCGAATGAATCCCTGTACATTAAAAGTTTTCCGTTTCCTCCGCTCCCGGTTGTTTGTATGGTGCTGTCCTCAACGCTTTTAAAATTACCCTGATATTCAAAGTCTTGCGGTATGTCAAACCAGTAATTTTCCTCCGAGGGACCGTAAAATGTATACATCATCCTTCCCAAATCTCCTGAAGGTCCTTTTTCTTTTCTTGTATTGACGTCTGAATAATCATTATGAGCAAGTCCCAAACTATCCATTATGGTATTATAAGCCAAAATCGCTCCTCTATTATTCCAATGAGAATCAGTCTTTAAATAAAGAACCTCCTCTTCATCCTTAAAGGTCTTTACAAGGTCGGCATATGGTATATCCATGTCTTGCAGAAGGGGTGTAAGGACATCCACGTTGTGGACATTATCAACAATATATGAATCGTAGTACGGCATATTTTCACCGTACAGAGTATTTTTATTTGCAGGAATAGTCAGAACAAAATTACTGCCTTTATTTTTTACATATTCGTATGCTATGGACAGATTGTGTGCGACATTATAAATCTCCCTATCAGAGAGTCTGTCAGTTCCCAGATAGTCATTTAAAGTAGAACTGTAAAACATCCATCCGTCCTTGCCGGAAAAAGGAAGTGGGGGACCGCCTGGCTCTCTTGGCCCTTACCAAAACTTATGGTATTCAAGGCACGGTTGTTGGGAGCTCATCATACAAAGAATCCGTTGGATTAGATGCTGAAAGCCCGTCCTATAAAGAAGCCGTTTTCGTTGATGGTAAGGCGATTGTGACTATGAAGGTTGGAAAGCTTGGCCTTTCTCCCATAGGTCAGGATCTCGAGGGCTTCGAACTGGCTGGTGCAGACGGACTCTTCTATCCGGCCACAGGAACAGTTAAGGACAGATACACGCTTGAAGTAATCTCTCCCGATGTTCCTTCTCCGGTTGCAGTACGTTACTGTTTCCACAACTGGAGCCGGGGCACACTTTATAACTGCTTTGGCATTCCTGCGCTGCCTTTCCGTTCCGATAGATAAACAATAAATGCTATATGAAAAAGTTGTTGCCGCTCATACTCGTCCTTTTCTTGTTCGGATGTGATAATAAGAAACAAGAGGTGGTCCCGCATATTCACGATGCGATCTTCATTGGGGATTCAATAACGGCCAACTGGGTCAAGGAATCCAAAGGGCACCCGGAGTTCTTCAAAGAGAATAATTTTCTCTGTCTGGGTTTCTCCGGCAAGACATCCGCCTATCTGAAAACCGTTTTCAACGCCGGCGTGACGAAGAAGCGTCCCAAACAGGCAGTTATCCTTTGATCTTTTTGGTGAGATTTCAATGGATGAGGACGAATCGTGCCTACATGTGATAGATATTGCAAGATATCTTAGTAGGTCATTGAGAGGTCAACAGCGGGTTCCTCTGGATAAGATGTGGGAACTTCTTGAGGATCATCCTATATTCCCTTCCGAGGGCTTTCGTAATGAAGTAAAACAAGAACTTACAAGCTGCTTCGGAGCTAAAATCGAGCAGGTTGCAAATGATAAAACAGGAAAGAAAGAAACGGTTATCTCTTTCTCTTCAGGAGATTGAGCTTTATATAGAAGAGGTGCAGGAATTAATGGCGACGTCACAGAAATTCGGCGGTAACTGGACAGAAGAGAAACTGAACATCTTCACGAGCTATCTGGATGCGTATCTTATTGCATTGCAAAATCAGAAGTTTAAGAAGATTTATATTGATGCGTTCGCCGGGACTGGAGAGATTGAAACCAGTGATGGCGGGCAATATCTTGTGGGGTCTGCCAAGAGAGCTCTTTCAGCAGATAAAAAGTTTGACCGCTACTTTTTCATTGAGAAAGATGAAGGCAAAGCGGCGGAACTGTGGACTATGGTGAATTCGGAATTTCCTGAATTGAAACATATCGTCAGCGTTTATTGTGGTGACGCAAATGAGAAGCTGGAGCAGATTATTCGTGAGCAGGACTGGCGTTTTAACAGGGGGCTTCTGTTTTTAGATCCGTATGCGACGCAGGTGAATTGGACCACACTTGAGGCGGTCGCCCAAACTAAATCTATTGACGTTTGGTATCTGTTCCCGTTTTCTGCTCTTGAGCGGATGTTGCCGAAAAACGGAAAATATGAAAAATGGGAAGATTGCATAGACCGGTTGCTTGGAGACACTGGATGGCGTGAAGAGTTTTATAAAAAAGATCCACAGATTACGTTTTTTGATTTGTTTCCAGATCAGTCTGGGCAGAATGATGGCGAGCGCAAAGTAAAGGACGCTAATCCGGAGCACATAAAGGAATATATCCTTTCCAGACTTGGGACAGCTTTTCCGTGCGTGTCAAAGCATGCGAGAATTTTCAGAAACAGCAGGAACTCGCCACTGTTCCTATTCTGTTTTGCTATCTCGAACGAGAG
>CACWUI010000074.1:8482-9993 GCA_902764045.1 uncultured Lachnospiraceae bacterium | reverse complement strand
CCGCCGTCAACTGCAAGGTTTACGCCTGTAACGTAGGAAGAAGCGGGGGAAGCAAGGAAGATAGCTGCTGTATCAAGCTCGCCCTCTTCGCCGTAACGCTCTTCGGGGATCATTGTCTTGGCGTTCTGCTGGAAGAAATCGCTGTTGAGCGTGTCTCTCGTAAGGTCTGTATAGAAATATCCGGGGCAGATCGCATTTACGGTAATACCCTGTGTGGCAAGCTCTGCGGCTGCGCCTTTAGTAAAGTTTATCACTGCGCCTTTTGTAGCATGGTAAGCGATGGTAGGGATAGCTGTGTTTCCCACCAGACCGTAAATGGAAGCTATATTTATAACACGACCGTAGGACTGCTTTCCGGCTTCCATAGATTTCTTCATAAGATTTGTAAACGCCTTTGTACACTCAAAGATGGAGGTAAGATCCAGGTCAAGAGTGTACTCCCAGTCTTCTTTTTTAAATTCGGTAAGAGGGGTGCCCGTTCCTTTTTCACCACCGGCACAATTTAGTATAACCTCACAATGACCGAACTTTTCCTCTATCTGCTTTGTGGCTTCTTCTATAGACTCAGTGCTTGTAACATCGCATTTCACGGGAAATACTTCCACTCCGTACTTTTCTTTCCATTCTGCAGCGCTTTCCTCAAGTCTCTCCACTCTTCTTGCAAGAAGCACAAGGTCTGCACCGCACTTTGCATATCCTTCAGCCATCTGCTTGCCCAAACCTGATGATGCGCCTGTTATGGCAACCACTTTTCCCTTGTAATCAAACATAATCTCTTCTCCTCATTTGAACTTTTATTAATAATTGTTGGGATTATAGCATTCAGGAATTTTCATGTAAAGGACTAACGATTGTTGTTTCTTAACATTTAAAACCTCTTTCCGTCTCTTCTTACAGCCCCTTCGGGACAGACCAGCGCGCACAGGTGGCACCCCACGCATTTCTTTCCGTCAAGTCTTATACTTCTGTCCTCATTCATGCTGAGCGCCTGATGCCCGCCGTCACTGCAGGAAATGACACATCTGCCGCAGCCCGCACATTTTTCTTTGTCAAAACCGGGCAAGACTTTTGTATCACGCTCAAGCACGTCTGTGGTATCGCTGATGTAAGGAAGCCCTTTGCCGATCATGTCTTTTATTGAAACGGGACAGGGAGACGGTTTTCTGTCCCCCTGTCTTTCCAAAAGATAATACTCAAGTCCCGAGATCAGATCCTCAATGATACGGTATCCGTACTTCATAACTGCAGTGGTCACCTGGAGGCTTCCCGCGCCGAGCAATATAAAATCAAGGGCGTCACGCCAGGTCTCTATGCCGCCCATGCCGCTTATATGCATGCCGCTCAGTCTGCTGTTATTCCCCATCTCCGCAATGAACCTGAGGGCTATGGGCTTTACACCGTTGCCGCTGTAGCCCCCCACTGCAGACATACCGTTTACATCCGGATCTGAAACGAAAGTTTCGGGGTCAATCCCCATTACGCTCTTAATCGTATTGATGGCAGCTATCCCG
>CACWUI010000074.1:0-8431 GCA_902764045.1 uncultured Lachnospiraceae bacterium | reverse complement strand
GCCTCTGCCGCCATGCTCATATCTGCCACGTTTGGCGTAAGCTTGGCAAGCACCGGAATATTACAACTTCTTTTTGCTTCTGCCGTAAATTCCTCCACAAGCTCAGGCACCTGACCTATGGCAGATCCCAGATCGCCGTCAGCCATATTGGGACAGGAATAATTCAGCTCAACCGCATCCGCTCCGCTTTCCTCACAGATACGCGCCAGATCCCCCCATTCTTCCTTTGTCCGCCCCATGAAGGAAACTATGACGGCTTTTTTCGAATAATTTTTTTTAAGCCTGCGCACCGTTTCCATGTTCTCTTCCACGCTTTTATCCGAAAGCTGCTCAATATTCTTAAATCCTATAAAGCCTCCTGCGCTGCCCGGAAGGGCGCCGAATCTTGGAGATGCCTCGTGTATGTCAAAGGAACAGACGGTCTTAAAAACCGATCCCGCCCAGCCTGCTTCAAAGGCCCTGGCGCACATATCGTAACTGCTTGATACCACTGAAGATGAAAGAAGGAAGGGGTTTTCAAGAGGAATACCGCAGATGTCGGTCTGCAGGATGGCAGAGGTGTTTTGTGAGACACGGTGACAGTTCTCAGTCTCCCGCCTTATCTCACATAGCCTCATCATAATTTCTTTTACCGGCACCTTCCCCGAATGAACGCATTGTTCTTCACACGGCACGACGCAGTTTTCACAGGGGTTTTCCTCCGGAAGACGGACCGCGGCAACCTTTTCATTATCAAACCATATGCTCCTTAATGCCCTATCCGGCCGCATTTTTTCACAAGCCTTTCCACAGGGGGCATCATGGCAAAGGCTGCAGTTGATCATATCCTTACGGGTTATCTTCATGTCTGATCCTCTCTCAAATATTCATCGATGGCCTTTGCGGCATTTTTTCCCGCACCCATGGCAGAGATCACCGTTGCCGCGCCTGTCACCACATCTCCGCCGGCATATACGCCCTCTAAAGACGTCTTTCCGCTGTCATCAACTATTATCCCGCCTCTTTCATTTACATCCAGTCCCTTCGTGGTGTCTTTTATAAGGGGATTGGGTGACGTTCCTATGGCAATGACCACGGCCGTAACATCAAGCACAAACCCGCTGTCCGGTACCGGCACGGGACGCCTTCTGCCATCAGCCTCCGGTTCTCCAAGTTCCATCCTGAGACACCTGATGCCCTTTACAAAACCGTTTTTGTGATCCTTCGGATCATCTTTATTTTCATAACCCAGGATCTCCACAGGAGAACACAGCTCCATAAACTCTATGCCCTCTTCCACGGCATGATGAACCTCCTCTCTTCTTGCAGGAAGTTCCTCCATGGTCCTTCTGTAAATGATATATACCTTTTCGGCACCTAGTCTGAGCGCAGTCCGGGCAGCATCCATCGCCACGTTTCCGCCCCCCACAACAGCCACTCGTCCGCCTTTCATAATGGGAGTGACCGGATGATCCAGATATGCTTTCATAAGATTGCTTCTGGTAAGAAATTCGTTTGCGGAATACACACCGTTCAAACCCTCTCCCGGAATGTTCATAAACCGCGGGAGTCCCGCGCCGCTGCCTATGTACACAGCATCAAAACCGATTTCAAAAAGCTCGTCGATCATAAGAGTTTTTCCTATGATCACATTTGTCCGGATATCCACGCCAAGTGCTTTAAGCCCCTCTATCTCCTTTGCAACTATAGTCTTCGGAAGACGGAATTCGGGGATCCCGTACATAAGCACGCCGCCGGCCTTGTGCAGTGCCTCATAAACCGTTACCTTATATCCCTTTTTTGCAAGATCACCGGCACAGGTAAGACCTGAGGGACCGCTCCCCACGATGGCCACGCTTTTTTTGTTCGGCGCAGCCACGTCCGCTCCGGAAGTGGCATTATAATTATGATGATCCGCTACAAAACGCTCGAGCCTGCCTATTGCCACGGGCTCATTTTTAATGCCCATGGTACATTTGCACTCGCACTGGGTCTCCTGGGGACAGACACGGCCGCAGACCGCAGGCAGAGAAGAGGAGCCGCTTATTATGTCGTAAGCGCCATCAAGATCATTTTCCGTTATTTTTTTTATAAAACCGGGGATATTTACATTTACCGGACATCCAGATACACAAGGTCTGTTCTTACAGTCCAGGCATCTTCCCGCCTCTGCCAGAGCAAGCTTCTCATCATACCCGAGAGCAACCTCTTTAAAATTATGTATCCTTTCATAAGGCGCCTGTACCGGCATCTCATGCTTTTTTGGATCTTCCTTTTGTTAATGTACTGTAAAAAAATCCCGCGCTTAATCCGGCTTTTCTCCGAAGAGGTAGCAGGTCTCCTCATAAGCATGGCTCTCAAAAGCTTTATACATGCGGCTTCTGTTTATTGCTTCATCATAATCTATCTCATATCCGTTAAAATCCGGACCGTCAACACAGGCAAACTTTATCTCCCTTTTTCCGTCTTTGATCAGGGTAAGCCTGCAGCCGCCGCACATCCCCGTTCCGTCTATCATGATGGGATTCATGGAAACGGTCACGGGTATGCCATAGGGCTTTGCCGCAAGGGTAACAAACTTCATCATGATCACGGGGCCTATGGCTATTATCTCGTCGAACCGCTCACCGTTTTCGAGCAGTTTTTTCAACGGAACTGTTACATTGCCATGCTCTCCGTAACTGCCGTCATCGGTCATTAGATAAAAAACATCACAACAATCTCTGAACTCTTCTTCAAGCAGCACCTGGTCTTTATTTTTAAATCCTATAATGCCCGTTACTCTTCCGCCGTTTTCTTTGACCTCATTTGCGATGGGAAGGGCAATGGCACAACCCACACCTCCGCCTATGATACAGACATTTTTAAGCCCGTCGGTCTTTGTGGGATTCCCCAGAGGGCCCGCAAAGTCACACAAGTCCTCTCCCGCTTCTTTGTGATGCAGAATCTCGGTGGTGCTTCCCGCCGCTTTGAATACGATCTTTACGCTGCCTTTTTTTTTGTCAATACCGGCAACCGTAAGGGGGATCCTCTCCCCGCCGCTGTTTACCCTCAAGATAATGAACTGTCCCGGTTTTGCCTTGGCAGCCACTAAGGGAGCGTCTATTTCCATTTGTGTTACTTTGTCATTCAGGCTTTTTTTACTCAGTATTTTGTACATTTTTTTCTGCTTTCTTTAATCAAACTTTTAACTCCGGTACAGGGGACGTTTTTCACTTTGGCTTTTATCGTTTTTTACGATGTACTATACTTACGGCTGTGGCCGTCACAGCGGCTGCTGCGCCAAGCAGGATCCAAAGAGCCATAAGGTTTCGGTCTCCTGTGTCTGCCGATCCCGATGTCTTAGAAGCCGCCTGAGTATGACCGCCGGCATTACCGCCGGGATCACCTCCCGCATTATCGCCGGGATCATCTCCCGGATCCGAAACCGACACGGACGCAGAGGTCTCCGTCTCAGGCGTTTCCGTTGTTTCCTCCTCGTCACCTCCGGCACCTATATAGAACTTTTCAACAACGAAATCTTTATAATTCCCCTTCCCCGTAATAATAACATTTATCAGAGACATGGGGTCAATAACATCAAGTGTAATGTCATAATCCGTATCCGGATTTAATCTGACACCGTTCAGCCATACTCCCGTAACCCCGGGTTTGACGTTCAGATCATCGATCCAGATCGTTTTGAGTTTGACATCTGCAGCTGCTATGGATGCCCTGGCTATAGAGACCAGAAATTTCTGGTCCTCTGTGGTGGTGGTCTCTTCAAGGGTTTCGGGGTCTGTTATCACCCAGACGTAGCCATCCTTTATCTTGGCAGTAAGTGCATATACACCGGAAGAAACGGCAACCGCATTACCGTTTTCATCTATGGTCACTCCGAGAGATGCCGGTTCAAGGGTATATTGATCACTTGCAAAAGCTATGATCTGGGGCTGCGTGTTGTATGTCAGCTCCGGTATCACACCGCCGAAGATCTCCCGGATGTCGGGATCCTCCACGGTGTCCTTACCGTTCTCATCAATATATGCTGTCCGGGGCACAGGTACTTTATTTGTAAATTCATACAGATACACGGCCTCGGCGCTGTTCTGAAATCCGGGTGAAACAGTCACTGCTCTCAGATGCACTATCCCGTCTTTATCGGCCATTTCCTTTCCGATGACGAAGTTCTCTCCGTTGTAAACCTTGCCGTTCACGGGATCGCTGCCGTCTGTGGTATAGCGGATCTCACCCTCCATGGCCAGGGGATCAAATCCCACCATCTGGTCGCTATAGTATTTCCCTGAAGAAAGGGTGGCTTCCGGGGTCTGTGCATGATCTCTTCCGTCTACGATGATCTTTACCTTACCGGTCAGGGAGTATCCGTATTTATTTCTTATGTTTGCAGGCAGCTCCACCGTTCCTTCAGCCGTCCACTCTGTTTCGCCCACCCCGGCAGGGTCTCCTCCCGTCCGTGTGATCGAAGTCCAGGTCACAGGCAGATGGTCAGCGCTCTGATCCTTTACCCCTATCTCAAGTTCTTTCGGAAGGATCTTCTCAAGCCCTGCTTCGATCTGCTCAAAAGGCACACCCGTTATATCATCCGGCCATGTTATGTATGACAGATCCGTCTTTTTTGCGGATGTGGCAGGAAAGCTGATATGCATCTCATTTTTCTCTGTATCTGTCACGGCTTCCGGTTTCATATCCGCAATGGTTTCTCCCCTGTTATTGCAGGGTATGACTTCTGTTTCAAGCTCCCCGGACCATACAAACTGTCCGGTCATATAATAATCCCTGTCTTCATATTTCACATGGATCCTGCCATTTTCATCCGGCACTATCCGTACGGTAAGGGTATATGCGGTACTGTAGTCAAATCTTCCGCCTTCAGATCCGGGATCAGGGGCAAGTTCCGGCGACCATTCAAATTCAAGATTCGCATTATCTATCTCATAATCATCGGCAAAGGTGACTTTGATCACCGAAGACCCGGTATCCGGAGTATATGTCGCCGCCGGCGCTATCACTTTCGCGAAAATTTTATTAAGCACGGGCACATAGTCTGCCCTGAGGGTCACGGCTCCTGAACCGGGAAGCGCATCTATAACAAGAACGGCATTCTTTGCAGCCTCCCCACTTATGGAAATACCTGAGTCAAGCGCATCCCAACTCCTGAATATTTCATTGGCCGCATCCGGCGCGATCACTGCCACTCCCTGTGAACCCGGATCTATATACACGGTTTCAACAAGATCCTTACCTGCATTATTCTTAACAGCCCTGTCCGTATTCAGATCCCAGGCCTGTACATTAAGCTCTACCGGTTTCTTATAATGCTGTTCACCATCCGGTGTCTGTGGAAATACCGCATATACACTTACATAACCCGCTGTATTGTTTTTGGTATGACGGACGCTTTCTGCACCTTCAGCCTCTGCCGTCACATGTTTGCCAAAAGCAAAACTCTCATTCTGATCTATCCGTACCTGAGCGGTATAAGCCGTTGAAAGGTAAGACGCCCTGTCCGTAACGACTCTTACCTTTTTACCCGATTTTTTGTAATCATAAGTCCAGGTCACGGGAAGCTGCATTCTCTGCTTTTCTTCAGTGCCGCTCTTTAATATGACCGTCGCTGTTTTTGCAAGTTCCTTACCGTAAACCGGCGGATCCGTGATCACTTCAACACTGTCGATCCTTTCATCATAAAGCGGTGTAAAGGTAATGCTGTAAAAACCTGAGAAACCGTCTGTCTCCGGCACAGGCATGGTAAATACGCCTACAGGGTTGTTTACCGTATCACCCAGAAGGTAAGTCACATCCCTGCCTTTGTCATCCGTTGCCTTCCACCCCGTAAAGTTTAAGGCATCCGGCAGTCTTGCCATTACAACGGCTTTGTCACCTTCCTTGAAATAGTTGGTCACATTATCCATACCCTTATGAGCACTGTAATCAATAGTAACCTCATGGGTATCACCGACTATCCTTACATCAAATACAGCTGTTTTACTTTCCGCTTCCAGATATCTTGCAGTCGCCGTTATACGATAGTCCATATAAGGGCGGTCCTTGTCCGGATCTTCAAGATTTATGCCGCCGCGGTAGATCTTGTCTTTATACACCTCTCCCGTAGTAAGGTTCTCTATCGTGTAATAGATCGCCTCACCGCGAATCTCCGGAACATCCAGAATAATGGTCTCACTCATTTTAAACACTGCGGGATCCCCCGTATTTCCCGCTTTAACTTCCACACCGGTATTATATCGGGGTACGGCAGTTATATCAGGTATGCTTTTGGGTTTATTTATTTTATAGGAAGCAGTCTCCCCGTCATAGAAGTTGTCCACGGAGCGCAGCCATGCCATATACACCGGCGTCAGATGGTTTTGCTGCATCCTGTCTCCGTTATACACAAATGATCCGGCTATCTGAAGATTGGCGTCATCAAAAAGTGATGCCTTGGGAATATCATATTCCAGGAATTTCAGTGCCGCATCAATAAGCGCCGGGAGATTGTATGTAAAATTGTTTTTGTCATCCTCTCCCAGACCGTCAAACAAACCCGTAGTCTTGATATGTTCCATAAGAATGGTTATAAGACTTGCCTTCTTTGCTTCAGGAACATGACTCCAGAATCCTATGGCATTCAGATAATCCAGATCAAAATCTTTTCTATCAGACCAAGAAAATGTATCGAAAAAGCCGGACAGTTTATTAAGAAGTTCCGGGTTATCCCCATAGATAATAACCATCATATCCCTTATGGATTTTTGGTATGAGTTCATGGATACGCTTCCGTATAAATTCTGCACAACCGCATAATCATCCCTTGTGGGCACTACATTTGACTGAAGAGCATCCAACACTTTTACCATCAGATCTTCAGCTGTCTCCTCGATCCCCCCGATCTCAAAAGCAGGTTGTCCGCCCATGATATAATACAGCGGGTTCATGCTTAAGCGTGCCTTGTGATAATAGTCATCCCATACATAATCCGGATCAAGAGCCGCCAGCTGGGTCACCATTTTGCTGTCACGGAGATTGTCGTATTCTTTGGTCTTTGTGATATAGGCCTCATTATCGCTGTATGATACGGCCTCTTTCACCTTATTTGCAGAACCGGACGCGCCATCCTTCAGCGCGGTGACTGTCTGCTTTACCGGACCGGCTGCTCCTCCCGGCATGTAGTGATCGACACCGTAACGGACAAATCCCATGTATTCCATGGCAACATAAGGCACAATATCTGCCTTATTGATCACGTTGTGGATGCAGAAATACTCTGCGGGAGAAAGCTTGACAGCGCTGTTCACGCCGCCCTTCGGGGTGGCAAATGTATATCCGAAAAGATCAGCGGCATGATAGGTCTCGCGAATACGTTTGCATGCAAGATTGGCGGTGGCTCCGCCTCTTGAAAATCCTGTTACCCAGAAAGCTGCTTTTCCGTTCTTTACCTTCTCTTCCAGTCCGTACTTTTTTATATATGTACCAATGGTCTCCATCACCTGATCCGCAGCCTGCGCAAAGCCCTGTGCCTCACCGTTGTCATAGGCGCCGCTTCCCAGTGTCACATTGCTTGCCCATTCTCTTTCATACCCGCCGCTTCGCACAAGCACGGGTATGAGCACAAAGCTGTCATCCGCAGTCTCAATATTTTTGTTTGCTATGGTAACGCCTACCGTGTCCGTCCCCGGTCTGATTGCGTTAAAATCATTTACATATATGCTTTGGTCATCACAGCCTATAAGCGCCATGAATTCCCTTCCTGCCGAATGCTTATATTTATATTCCGCATTCTTTCCTTTTCCGCCTTCATTTAAGTTGAAGCTTGCCATGGCCATGGCCATTGAAACCGTGGCAAGATGTTCGTTGTAATCATAAGGGTCCGAATCAAAAAGACCGTCGGACCAGAAAACCTTCAGATCCCCTTCGGAGTTTCGCATATATCCGTATTCAATGGGATACGTTTTTCCGCTTAAGCCTTTAACGGTCTTTCCGGTCTTTGCCGTGCCCTCAGGGATAACATTCACGGTCGTTGTGGGGTTAAGCGTAAAAGGATATCCGGTATTTGCCAGGTCCGCACCGCCCTTTCGCACATAGTAGATCTTTCTGTAGCGCTGGTCGGGGTTAAACCTCAGCTCCCAGCCGGGATCCTCTGCATGGATATAACGTATGCAGTTGGGACTTTTTACAAAATTTGTATTCACGCCTTTTCCGTCGGTACCTTTGCCCTGGGTCACAAGGATCCAGTTTGCCGGAAGCTTTTTATAGTTCATGTACACATCGGAATCAGCACTCAGATTAAAGTTAACCTTGGTGCTTTCGTCCGCAATGGTAAAGTTGCGATTCACTCCTGACCCGGTGTTGTCTTTTATCACACACCGTCCCTCAACATTAAAGCCCTCATCAACATCATCCTCCACGAAAATACCGCCGCCGGATTCCTTGGCGGAGAGGGCGGCGTAGCCGTCTT
>CACWUI010000073.1 GCA_902764045.1 uncultured Lachnospiraceae bacterium | reverse complement strand
GTCGATCATCGCTTTGATGTTCTGGCCGTCAACCGGTCCGATGTAGTAAAAACCAAATTCGGAGAAGTAGCCGGAATCAACGATCGGCTCCTTGATCTTTTCCTTAATGTCGTGAATGCCCTGAATGATGGCTTCACCATTCTTGCCTTTTTTGATGACGTTCTTTACGTTGTCCTTCAGACTGTTGTAGCCTTTGGAATTGCGCAGTCTGGAGATGCTTGAACTTAAGACGCCGACATTATTGGAGATCGACATATTGTTGTCATTGAAGACAATGATCATCTTATGTTTCTGATAGCCGATCTGATTTAATGTCTCCAAAGATAAACCCGACGACAAGGCACCATCGCCAATGACCGGAACAATGTAATAATTATCCCGATTGAGGTCTCTGGCAGCTGCCATGCCTAAGGCAAACGGCAAAGACGTAGAAGAGTGTCCTGCTTCAAAACAGTCGTATACGCTCTCGCTTCTCTTCTGGAAGCCGGAAAGGCCGCCATACTGCCGCAAGGTCGACATTTCATTTGCCCTACCGGTTAGAATCTTGTGTGTGTAGGATTGATGGCCGACGTCAAAAAAGATCTTGTCTTTCGGCGCATCAAAACAGTAATGCAAGGCAATCGTCAGTTCAACGACACCGAGATTGCTGGAAAGATGGCCACCGTTTTTGGCAATGTTTTCCAATAAAAAAGTTCTGATTTGAGAGGATAGCTCTTTGAGCTCTTTGATATCCATCTGTTTCAGAAACGAAGGATCTTTGATATCTTGTAATTTCATACCTGATTTCATTTTATTTTAAGAAAGGAAGAATACTTTCACAGAAAAATGTGAGATTATGTGAAAACATAAAAAAACCGAACTTGCGTCCGGAATTTTATCTGCTTATTGACCCATGGATTTCATGATCGCGCGGATCTGTGCTTCAGAAGGCTTTCTGCCCATCTGTGCATACATGGCACGGATCATCTTTTCGTTAATCGGTGGGTTTTCTTTCAGCTGCTTTTCAAAATTCTTTCTTGTGATATTCCCTATATCGTATATGCCGTCTATGCCAAAAGCCATATCCCGTGTGCTTTCCTCGTATATAACGGTACTTATTATGTCATATGCCGGTGCAAGTCTTACTTGGGATAGATCTTCGTTATAAAGGAGACCGAAATTCTTTACATGACCATCCGTATTTCCTATCAGATAATTGAAAATCACCATATCCCACAGCTTTAAAGTATCTTCTACCGGGTTTGCGGAATATGCCCTGAGCAGGTCAAACATTTTCTTTAAATATAAGCCGCCACCTGTTTCATATTTATGTTCAGACTTGATCTTCAACGCTTGCCCGAAATCCTCCTGATGAAGCCTGTAAGGTACCGGCAGACCGTCGATCACTTTCGGATTGTCCGCAAATAAACGGTCAAATCTTTTCGTAGCAAAAAGAACATCTTCTTCTTCACCGTTTCCGGTATCCAAAATAAAACTTTCCGGAGTATGGATCCCCAGTAGTTCTGCCGCCATCATGGATAACTTTTCATTGGTAACTATTGACGAAAGTCTTATATGACTCTGCTTTACTATGTGAGTGCTTGGCGCGTCACCTAAAGGGATATACCAATCCCCTTTAGATTCGTCATAGAAAAGTCCCGTTTTACCGGAAGCACCCGCCAGGGATATTCTTGAGCCTGTCAACAGCTTTGTACTGCTTTGAATACCTTCTCTCGCTAACTCCTTAAGCTGCTCCTGAGTAAGCTTTTTGTAGACCGGCATATCTTCATCCTGTGCGGATGAGTCTTTCAACCTTATGGCACCGATACATTCTCTGCCAAGTTCCTTTAATATTCCCAGATAGTCTCCCTCATCCACTCTAAGCCAACCGGCGACGGTTTTTCTTGTGTATCCTTCCGGTAACAGTGCTTCAAAAAAGCCCCTGGTTTCCTCAGGTGAAAATGGCTCCTCTCGTAAAGGAAGACTTATGGAAATAGAATGACTCTCTTTGGACTCCAAATAATCTTTGCTGTAAGAAAAGCAAGCGGTATCATTTGTCTCTCCCACAATACTTCCCACCTTTATCTGAGAGCCACACAGTTCTATACTTACGGAAATATCGATCATAGGTCA
Organism: uncultured Lachnospiraceae bacterium; assembly: GCA_902764045.1. Lineage (GTDB taxonomy): Bacteria > Bacillota > Clostridia > Lachnospirales > Lachnospiraceae > UBA4285. Next base: position 4,092 of record CACWUI010000073.1, on the reverse strand, counting down.
CTCCCCCTGGATATGATCTCTACATCCAAGCCTAAAACATTTGATAAAAATAAGGCTTTGCCAAGCTCCGCTGTAGGTTTTCCACGTTCAAGATCGGATATGAAGCTTACGCTTAAACCTGTAATTTCTGCCAGAAAGCTTTGAGTATAGGATAAGGCTTTTCTTTTTTTTCTGATGGCTTCACCAAATTCCCCGGGATCTGTTATTTTCATTTTGCACCTCAGATTCTGCCGTACGACTTAAATACATCTGCGTGGTAGATAAATTAGCAGTACGGCTTATTTTCATGGTTATGATTATAATATGAGCCGTACGGCAAAGTCAAATTAGGAGATTCTTCGCTTCGCCCGGAAAGGAAGGATGTCGATGTCCAATCAGGTATTAGAATTGATCATTAAATCTCAGTCATCCATAGACCGTGCAGATTACAGTATGCATAAACCGCTATGGCTTTTTCGCCGTTAAGACAAAATGTCACGTGAGGGGCATCGCCGGGTTTTAACATCTTACGCTGTCCTCCTGTTTCAGTACGGAGATATACCCACTCGATGTAGTGTTCTTCAATCATGGGATGATCTTCGGAACCGATATTTATACTTATTTTATCACCGTTGATCGATACATCCGGAAGGTGTTTCTCAACGCTTGCCTCTACTGTATTGGGAATGATGGTTTCCATCTCCTCGCCACAGCATATGATAGGAGCTCCCGAATCATTGACCATTCCGACCAGGTTCCCACATTTTTTACAGACTTTAAACTTAGTTTCCATAATAAGACTCCTTTCACATCAAAGTTTACATTGCCTTATAGCATTGTATCAAATCTTAATTGAAAAGTGTAATGAGCAGGAATTCGTTTTCCACATAAATCATTTTTGCGTTTGTTCCAATAGCCTCTTCCTGCTTTACAAACTATATGAATCAGCCGGACAGCAAAGTTTTCTGACCTCAAGACTCAATTTAACACATGCGTCGGAGATGGTGGCTGAAAGAAAAAAAGCGGCCCCGTGTCTGCTTTTCCAGGCCTTAGAAGGCGACCCTGAAAAATAAGAGCGACAGGATCGTTTGGACACGTACAAACGATCCTGTCGCTCTTGAGATTTTTCAGGGTTGGGTTCTACAGTCCGGGAAAGCGGATCACGAGGCAGTTTTTCTCTCAGCCACCATCTCCCTCTACAGTTTTATTCGCTCTCTTTTGCCAATTCTTTGATCACGGAGACGGGAAGGCCGCTGCACTCCGCGATCTCTTCATGGGCGTAATTCCCTTTTTTCAGCATCACCAAGGCCGTTTTTCTCCCGGCCTCCTCAAGTCCCTCTTCACGCCCTTCTTTAAGTCCTTCTGCCAACCCCGCATTATAATGCTTATCAAATTTCTCTTTCAGCTGCATATACTCGATACGCCAGCCTTCGCCGTTCTTTATGGCCTTCACCGCATCGTCCAGCCTCTTAGCAAAATCAGAGGTTGCTTTATTATCTGCCACGTATGTCATAAATTCCTTCACCTCTTTCGATATATCATCCGCACTGCCTGCGGGTGTCAGGAATATCTTTTCCGTATCATCCCCAAGTTCCAGGGAAGTGTCCTGCACGCAAATGTTCCTGAATGTGAACTTGTGAAGCTCACGACCCGCGAAAGGTTTATCTTTACATACGATACGGCGAATGCCGCACAAGAAATATATCATAAGTAACTATTACTGTCTATAAAGAATTGTCTTTGTATAGAAATCAGATAAAAATCGGTTTTTTCAAATGCAAAACATATACTCACTAGCCAAAATATGATTTCCCTACCAGCTCCTCATTTACCACCTCTTGTATCTCCTTAGCTATATTCCTTGCTTCCGATTCCTTGATCCCGGCTTTTTTGGCGACTCTGAGAATATCCTCTAATGACGGTTCCCTTCCCTCTCCGTCTATAGTGGTAGCATGCTCTCCCCCAACGGAATCGGAATAAGTCAGATCATACGCCGGTGCCATACACCATATTCCGCTATCACAAAGAAAACTGAAATTGTTGGAATGATCGTCCCTGTTATGTGAAAATACGTTAAAGCACATTAATCTGAACATCTTATACATTTCTTCTTCTCTTTTAGTAAGCTGCCATGTAAGTGCCATAAGAGATGTGTAATCAAGAGCCGGAACGCGATGGGAAACCTCAAGCAGTGCCGACGCGGATGCCATATGAAGCTTTTTTACCCCATCCGCATTTTTTATCCTGTCAAATCTCTTACTTCCGAAATACCCCGGTCCTTTACCTGACGGAAACAACCTTACCTCCGGCACGTCAATACCGCACTTTTTTGCACAAACATTATATTCATATTCCATAAGACCGATACTATCAGGATCAGCTGCGGATGGAAATTTAATAATCCAGCTTTCGCCATCAATATCCATCATCACTTTAGGACGTGCTCCTCCTGAAGAACCACCCATGGCAAATAAAACATCTAAATCTCCTGATTCTTTTGATGTAAGTAGTTTTCTGCATTCCTCTGATAATCTATCCAGATCCTTTGTTGTGGCATCCGTTACCTGCTTAAATACAGGCTTGTACTCCAATGCCCCCATTCCGGAATCACCCACTATAGACAGTCTGGCAAACGCACTTATCTCATCAGGAACTTCACCCATTTTCCTTAGCATTCTATCCACCAACAGCTTCCCCCATCCATCCGGAAGCGAGTCTGCAAATATACCGAAAACACCTTCAAAGGGATCTCTTTTGGATATTTTAAGACCGGTATCCAAGGGTAGTGAAAAAGGATTTAAGGAAAAACCTGTTTTTTCCCATTCCGGCAAATATTCAAATGCCGTTTGGTATTTTTCAAAGGGGGCCATAACCCCCACCGGTCTGCCGTCATGAAAAACTTCCAGCTTTTCTGCGATTTTCATTTATTACCTCCTCCAAAGACCCGGGAACCTTTCCCGTAAATAAAGATGTAATCTGGTCGTCTTCATTTATTGCTGACACCAGCTTAACAAATGATGTAAATCCTATTTCTCCTGTGCTTTCAAATCGACGTACCGTGGAATATGGAACTCCGCTTTTTTCGCTGAGTGACTTTATGGTGATCTTTTTTGCCTTACGAATACTGCGGAATCTTTCAGCCACATCCGTTGCCATTTCATAGGGTGTTTTTAAATTAATCATCATCACGCCTCCTATGGCTAATATTTTAGCACAAACATATGATAAAACAAGTATTTTACTAAAATATTAGCATATACTTGCAATCTCTGCTATGCTCACGCCATATTGCCTGTCGTCGTATAAAAAAATAACCGGTTACGATTTGTAACCGGTCTGTACTTCAGACTTATTTATTAAATTCCGCAAGATCTATGGTGCAGTTTTTTGTAAATTCCGCATTTCCTTGAAGATCCTCGTAAACTACAACAAACTGAATGCAGTTTGAAGGAATGCAATCTGCTGCATCGGTACTCAGGCAAAGAAAAGCGTAGTTGTTACCGGATACAAGCTGGCTTCCGAGATACGCTATAGGTTCAAGGTCACCGCCTGTACCATTTTTCTTTGCTTTATCAAAAGCCGCCTTTGCCTCATCAGGGATCTCGGGATCACCGGCTTTTTGCGTTACTGTCCATCCGCCTGTTATTTCCACGGATTTTTTTTCGCTGTCTTCTTTATCGCAACAATCTTCTATAGAAAAATCAGAAGTGCCTGTTATCTTCGCATCACCCTGAAGGTCTTTGTAGATCATTGCCATCTTGTAGGCTGAAGAGTCGTCTTTGCAAAGAACCATATAGTTCGTTCCGGCCACCACCTGACTTCCTATATAGGCAACGGGGTGGAGTTCTCCGTCGTTGTACGATCCCTTCGCTTTATCAAAGGCTTCCTGTACTTCACCGGGAAGGGTCGCATCCTTCGTGCTGTCGCTGATCTTCCATCCGCCCACGATCTGCGCTGTCGTACTCATGTCTGTAGCCTCCGTTGTTTTTTCTTCCTGAGCAGTCGTTCCGCAAGCCGCCATGCCAAGTGAAAGAGACAGGACTCCTGCAATCGCTATTATCTTTTTCATGATAACCTCCTTATAAACCAAAACCATTCTCGTATTTATTATAT
>CACWUI010000072.1 GCA_902764045.1 uncultured Lachnospiraceae bacterium | reverse complement strand
CAATAGGATTAATATTATTTCCCTTACTATCCTTGATGCTTGGGACAACACTCATTTCATTATAGGTTTGCACGCGAATAAGAGCCTTGGAATAACTGTATTCCTTGACCTCTTCGCCTTCTTTGTAAGTAAGTTTATTAGGATGCGTATCATCCACAGTAACCGTCGTTTCAATCTGGACTTTCGGCACAGTGATGGTCAGATTACCCTTTGTGCCATCTTTAAGTGTTACAACACCCAAATAGGTAATCCTGTAGAGATAGCTTCCCGCGGGAGCTACGATGGAATTGGTGTTTCCCGACCTCTTGGACTCCCCCAGATAATCATCCAGAAAGCCCTTAAGTGGTCCCGCATAGGCAATCATAGGTATCTGACTCGCTGTTAACCCCTGTCCCATGGGATCCGTATCGATAACGAGCGGTTTTTCTTTATTTCCGTCTGTCAATCCTTCATAGTCTGATCCGGCGGCCCATACGAAACGCTTGTCCTGAATATCGATGATGAAGTTATCCTTATTGGCTTCAGTCCATTCCATCTTGGTGACGTCAATATAGGTGTCGCCGTAGGGAAGGACATTTGCAAAGTCGTTAGGGTCGTTATCCATAGGCGTGCCCCCCTGAAGACCTGAAAGTGAGTTTCCGCCACGGTAAACCGTTCCATTGCCAAAAACGTCTTCATATTCATACGCTTCCCCATAGGTGCCGTTATTGTAGTCTCTGCCCGTTGGCGGTTTTTTATCTTTTATCGCCTTACAGGCATCGCAAACCTGAGAGTTCTTTCCCCCTATATCTTTCGCATAAACCTCATCCTTACCGGTAGCTATCCATCCCACCGTACCGATGATCCCGAGTCCCATGGAGGTCGCCAGTACCGCCCCCATGGTTCTTGAAAACAAACCTTTTTTCTTTTTCTTTTTATTAAACATAACATCGGCTCCTTTCGACATTACACACTTTTTTCACATTTGTTTTATTATACCATATTTCCAAAAAAATAAGACACTGGGACGGTTTTCTGTCTCCTTCTAGGAGACTGAGAACTGTCACCGTGTCTTTAGGAGCATCACACTTCCCTGTACAACTCCACCACCGGCTCTTCTTTAGCCATTTCAGCAAGCTTGGGGAAAATACCGGTGAAATGCTCTGAGGCATTATGCTCGTTTATTGCATCCTCGTCTTTCCAGACTTCCATAAACATATGCTCCGCCGGATCTTTAATGTTCTGATTCAGGGTGTAAGCCACATTTCCCTCCTCTGCGCGGGACTTTTCAACCAGCTCTGCCGCAGTGTTATGAAACTGCTCAATACGATCCTCTTTTACAACTATCTTCGCTAAAATCTTTATCATTTTCTTCTTCCTTTCATAATTGGTTTGTCGGGTTTCCTCTTTATATTTTGATCAATGAACCTAAAGACATTTTTTTATCATTTCACTGTCATTTAATGCCATTTCCAAAATCCTGCTCAAAACCGATGTGTATCCTTTTCCCAAAGACCTGGCTTTTGACAATGCCTGTGGCGATATCCTTATTGTAACAGTTTGCTTTCTTCTTTCCTCACGCCTGATCTCAGAAGCTCTTTTAAACTCCATAAAATCCTCAGGGGAAAGTTCCGGGCAATCTTCATCAAACTCTACGGATTTCGCATCCGCTTTCTTAAGCATTTCTTTTTGTTCATCGGTAAGCGGCGCATCCAAGTCAATATTCTTTTTTATTATCATAATATAACCCCCTTTCTGCATTTGTAGCTTTTCTTGCTGAAATAATGCGAACGCATTCTCCTCTTTCTGTATATACTACCTTAATAGTATTTTATATTCAAAAATAATGCAATACATTTTCCAATACTATTTGTCTTACGTTGCCCTCCTCCTATTTTTGTTTTTTTAAAAATTTAATCTGAAAAATGTGACGAAAGCCACTAAAGGATACGGCGAATGCCGCTAATTCAATATAACTTAAATAGTACCATTTGTCTATAAAAAAAGAACGGGACAAAACCCGTTCATTACTTCGTGCAGTCGGAGAGACTTGAACTCTCACGAGCGCAATGCTCACCAGATCCTTAGTCTGACGCGTCTGCCAATTCCGCCACGACTGCAAAATACCGACTTGAGTATATTATCACTTTGCAGGATGGTTGTCAACAATAAATTCTTTAAAAACTGTCCCCCATGTCTCCTACCGGCTCCTTGACACTCCCCCATATAACCTGTATAATCCACTCATTGCCTTAAAGGCAGATGCGCGGAAGTGTCGGAATTGGCAGACGAGCAAGATTCAGGTTCTTGTGTGGGTTTCCACGTGTGAGTTCAAGTCTCATCTTCCGCATAAATACTTCTATTCTTTTCACAAAAAACAGGAGACGCAGATGCATCTCCTGTTTTTTTAATTGTTTTGCTCCGTCAGTTTTTTACTTGTCATTACCGGCTCCGGGTCACGGATAATAAAGTTAATAGCGTCGGGCACTATATCCACTTCCGCTTCTCTCACACATCCGCCGTACTCGCCGTCCAGGGTCCATTTCACAGGTTCCTCAAAGATAAACTTCGCCTTTGAAACCTCCACGATATCAATATTTTCCCTGTTCATATAATTCTGGGCGATCACCGCTCCTAAAAGGCCTGTAAAATCCAGAGGATTTTTTATTTCTTTTATAAGTGCGATCTCAAACTTACCGTCGTGAAGATCCGTATGCATACCGGTAAGCTTAAAGCCGCCGATTATCTTGGAATTGCATGCCATTCCGAAAAGATAATTCCCCTCTATTACCTTTCCTTCATCATACTCCACTTTCAACTTGTAGGGTCTCAGCTGGGTCAGGCTTTTCAGCGCCGACACACCGTAAGCGGTCTGTCCGATGATCTTTTTCATTGACTGGGGCGTGTCATATGCTATTTCGGTAAATGCGCCGAATGCCGCAACATAATTAAAATTAGAGTGAGTATTAAACTTCCCTATGTCAAAAGCCACCGGCTCACCCTCTACGATAACCTGCGCCGCTTTCATCATATCGGCTGGGATCCCCAGGTTTGACCCCCAGTCATTCATGGTGCCTCCGGGAATAAATCCTATGGGGGTACCAATACCGTTTTTTAACACGGCCCCTACTACTTCATTTAAGGTGCCGTCTCCTCCTGCGCATACGATGACGTCATATTCACTCTCATGCTTCAGGGCAAATTCGTAAGCGTCCTTCCTTGCTTTGGTAGGATATGCAGTGGTCAGGTATCCGCCGTCTGAAAACAGCTTGATAATATCCACCAGAACATTTTGTATCTTTCCCTTCCCTGCATTGGGATTAAAGATCAGTAATAATTTCTTCATAACCTAATCATTCCTGTATATAACTTGCAAAAAATTCTTTGAAACGCGCCATGCACTCCGTAAGCACCTTTGCCTCAGGCAAAAATACGATACGGAAATGGTCCGGACTGTCCATGTGAAAGCCTCTTCCGTGGGTGATGAGCACATGCTTTTCCTTCAGCAGATCAAGGGCAAATCTCTCATCATCCTTTATGTTGAATTTCTTTATGTCCATTTTCGGGAAAATGTAAAATGCAGCCTCGGGCTTTACTGCTTCAAGACCGGGAATGTCATCTATGGCATCGCATATGATCTTTCGCTGCTCGTAGATCCTTCCCCCCGGCGCTATCATCTCATCAGAACTGTGCACCAGCTCCAGTGCCTTAGGGATAATGGACTGGGCCTGAACATTGGAACAGAGTCGCATTGAAGAAAGAAGATTAACTCCTTCGATGTACCCCTTTATCCATGACTTATCTCCGCTTATACTCATCCATCCGGCACGAAATCCCGCGATCAGGTGGGATTTGGAAAGACCGTTAAAAGTAACAACCGGGTAATCTCCCGCAACTGTTGCAATGGATGTATGCTTTTTCCCGTCCATCACCAGTCTGTCGTAGATCTCGTCCGCAAATATAAGCATATTGTTTTCTTTGGCAAGGTCAACTATCTGCTTAAGGATATCATCCGGATAAAGGGCGCCAGTGGGATTGTTGGGGTTAATGATGACTATACCCTTGGTCCTGGGATTTATCTTGGATCTGATATCCTCAATGTCGGGATACCAGTTCGACTTCTCATCACAGACGTAGTGTACCGCTTTTCCACCCGAGAGGGTAACTGACGCGGTCCAGAGGGGATAATCAGGAGCCGGCACAAGCATCTCGTCCCCGTCATTCAAAAGGCCGTTCATGGAAAGGGTAATAAGTTCGCTTACGCCGTTTCCCGTATATACATCATCCACTGTAACATTAGGAATGTTTTTTGATCTGTCATATTCCACAATTGCTTCTCTGGCGGAAATGATCCCTTTGGAATCGGAATATCCTTCGGAGACCACCAGATTTTTTTGCATCTCATCTATGATCTCATCAGGAGCTCTGAAACCGAAGGGCGCGGGATTGCCGATATTAAGCTTAAGGACTTCTTTACCTTGGGCACACATCCTGTTGGCCTCGTCCATAACGGGACCGCGGATGTCATAACATACATTGTCAAGTTTGTTTGATTTTTCAACGGGATTCATCTGCAACCTCCAAGTGTGCCAAAAATTAAATTTTATTATAGCACATAAGACGGAATACGGAAAACAAAAAAGGAGACAGAAAACTCTCTCCTGTCTCCGACAAAAAGCTGTTGAGGAGATTTGAACTCCCGACCTCTTCATTACCAATGAAGTGCTCTACCCCTGAGCTACAACAGCATATAAAAGCAACAACGCTATATTACGGGATACGGCTGCTTTTGTCAACAACAATTTACTTACGGGAATCACGGTCATCATAGGTATTTCTCACACGTCTTCCTATCATCATAAGGACCCATATAAGAACCGGCAGGATGATGTCTGCAGCGATCAGCCACTTAAAAGCGACATTGGTGGCCGGAGTATCTATAAACGCAAAAATAACGGTCAGGGCGATAAGTACGCCCCAGCCACAAAGAGCCAGTATTGCAAGCACTCTTTTTACAGTCATTTACTCTGCCTCCGATAATCTTATCCGATTATAACACATAAGTCTGATAAATTTAATTAACTTTTTTCGCATTCTAATAAATTTATTTTAGTTTTTTCACAAAATTGTTTTACAATCAGCCTGCGGTATTGTATAATCCATTGTGGATTATAATGGTTTTTTACAAATAATATCGGAGGTAGATAATGGAAACTTACGGATTGGAAAAGCTCGGGATCGGGCCGTCCGCAGTATACAGGAATCTCGGAACCGCGGTTCTTGTGGAGAAAGCTTTGGCACGCGGAGAAGGGAAGCTTATGAACACAGGCGCCCTTCTTGTAAATACAGGCAAATATACGGGACGTTCTCCCAAGGACAAATTCATCGTGGACACGCCCGGAGTCCATGATAAGATTGCCTGGGGCAATGTAAATATGCCTACTTCAAGGGAGACCTTTGATGCCATCAAGGAAGATATGATCCAGTATCTGGCAGGCAAAGAGATTTTTATTTTTGACGGTTTTGCAGGCGCCGACAAAAAGCACACAAGAAAATTCAGGATCATAAATGAACTTGCATCCCAGAACCTTTTCATAAGAGATCTTCTTATAAGACCTACGGATGAAGAACTGGCTGCATTCGGCGAAGCAGATTATACCATTCTTGTTGCGCCGGGATTTAAGTGCGACCCCAACAAGTACGGGATCAATTCCGAAGCCGCCATCATGATCGATTATGAGGCGCATTTTGTGATCATTGCAGGTTCACAGTATTCGGGAGAGATCAAGAAATCCGTTTTCTCCGTGATGAACTATGTTATGCCTGTTGAGGACGATGTGCTTCCCATGCACTGCTCCGCAAATATGGATCCCGACACCAACGAGACCGCCGTTTTCTTCGGTCTCTCCGGAACGGGTAAGACCACTCTCTCTGCCGACCCCAACAGAAAGCTTATCGGTGATGACGAGCACGGCTGGAGCGATGACGGCGTATTCAACTTCGAGGGAGGCTGCTTTGCCAAGTGTATCGACCTTGAAGAGGAAAAAGAGCCGGAGATATATCATGCTATCAGATTCGGAGCTCTCGTGGAAAATGTAGTGGTAGACGAGAACAGAGACCCTGATTACTTTGACGGATCTATTACGGAAAATACCAGAGTGGGTTACCCTGTGGATTTCATTTCCAATGCACAGATCCCCGGTGCAGGCGGCATTCCCAAAGTAGTACTTTTCCTTACAGCCGATGCCTTCGGCGTGCTCCCTCCCATAGCCAAGCTTTCACAGGAT
>CACWUI010000071.1 GCA_902764045.1 uncultured Lachnospiraceae bacterium | reverse complement strand
TCTCCTTCCTGATGTCCCCTTGCCATGGCAAAATATATTTCGTGGTCCGTGGTAAGGGCGTCCGTATAGCGCTTAGGGACCGCATTTATCAGCTGTGCCATATCAAGGAGATTGTCATAAAAAGAAAAATCGTTTGAAGGGATCAGGTCTATGCCTTTTTCCTTCTGGAGTCTGATGTGTTCCAGGCGAAGTTCCTTTGCTTTATCAGCCAGTTCTTCATAAGATATATCTTTTTTGAAATATTTTTCCGTTAAAAATTTTAATTCTCTGTTTTTTCCGATCCTCGGAAATCCGATAACTGAATTCTTCATAGATTCTCCTTTACAAGACATTTTTTATTTCGGGTTGAGTATAAATGTAAAGAGAAGAAAAAAATAATATTAAAATATAACGGGAAACGATAGTTTTAAACTATTACAAGATGTGATATTATTTATAAAACTATATTAGAGACAGGAGAAGCAGGACAGGAGAGAACATGACCTTACAACAACTAAGATACGTCATAACTGTTGCCGAAACCGGCAACATCACACAGGCGGCTGGCAAGCTTTTTATCGCCCAGCCCAGCCTTACAAACGCCATACACGAACTGGAAAAAGAAATGGGCATAAGCATTTTCATAAGAGGCAGCAAGGGAGTCACCCTGACAAACGAAGGGGACGAGTTTCTTTCCTATGCAAGACAGATCCTTGAGCAGACTGCACTTCTTGAGGAAAGATATCTTCGAAAAAAAGAAATGCGGCCAAGATTTGCGGTATCCTGCCAGCATTATTCCTTTGCTGTAAAAGCATTTTCAGAGCTTATCAGAAAATTTGACGCAGATTCCTATGACTTTACCTTGAGAGAGACTCAGACACATGACATTATAGAAGACGTTGCAAGGATGAGAAGCGAGCTGGGGATCATTTATCTGTCTTCGGTAAATGAAAAGGTGATCACGAAGATCTTAGGCGCAAGGGAGCTGGAGTTTGAAGAGATATTTACCGCAAAGCCCCATGTCTTTATCGGGCATAAGCACCCTCTTGCGAAAAAGAAAAGAATATCCATGAAGGATCTGGAAGACTACCCTTATCTGTCATTTGAACAGGGTGAATATAATTCTTTTTATTTTTCGGAGGAAATACTCAGTACATTAGACAGGAAAAAAAATATAAGGGTATGCGACAGGGCAACCCTGTTTAATCTTGTTATCGGTCTGAACGGCTACACCGTAAGTTCCGGAATGATAAGTCAGGAATTAAACTGGCAGAACATAATCGCAAGACCCTTAAGCGTGAAGGAATATATGAAGATCGGGATAATAAGCCGAAAGGGTAGTGTGCCCGGCAGGTATGCCGCGGAGTATATTGCTGAGTTGAAAAAACACACCGTAAAATGATGCCGGCCCTACAGTTTCTGCATCTCCAGCACGACCTCTGCTGACTTGTCCATGGCTTTTCGTTCATCATCCGACATGGGGATCATGATAGTCTTTGTGACGCCTCCGGATCCGAGAATACAGGGCATGGAGATAACGGCTCCCGCCCATTTGCCGAAGGTGTCGTTTAACATGTGTGAGACCGGAACGATCCCCTGTTTGTCGTTTAGGATCATTTCCGTGATATTTGCCACTGCCATTGCCACGCCATAGAAGGTGGCGCCTTTTCCTGCTATTATCTGAGCGCCGCCTTTTTTTGTATGTTCGGAAATACTCTCCCTGTCAAGAGGACGTCCCATCTGGGTTTCATATTCATGAAGGGGTATGCCGGCAATATGCACGTCGCTCCATATATGAACCTGGCTGTCCCCGTGTTCGCCCAGGACGTAAGCGTTTACATCGCTTACATTAAGATTTAATGCCTCGCTTATGAGATGCCTGAACCGGGCGGTATCAAGGGAAGTCCCGCTGCCGATGACCCGGCTTCTGTGAATGCCGGATTCGTCAAGAACGGCTGCGGTGATGATATCCACGGGATTTGATACCACAAGTATCAGGGGATTCGTGCAATGCCTCATGATATCAGCAGTTATCTCCCGGGCGATCTTTATGTTGTCCTTTGCAAGCTCAAGTCTTGACTGACCGGCGCCCCTTACCTTGCCTGCGGTGATTATGATTAGACCTGCGTCAGAGCATTCCTCATAGCCGCCGGTGCGTACCCTTATCTGGCTGAAAAAACCTGTCCCGTGGGCGATATCCTCCGCCGCGCTTTCTGCCTTTTCTTTATCCTTATCGATTATTACAATGTCGTTTGCCTGCCTGCGCACCATAAGGGTATAGGCTATCGCCTGTCCTACATTTCCCGCGCCGATAACGACGATCTTATTTTTATTTAAACCTGCTGAAGTGATCTGAATATCCATCTTTATTTATGATCCTTTTAGTTTTTTTTTTGATGTGTCTGAATTATACCCTGAAAAAATTAACTTGCATAATATCCCGTATCAGGGGATAAATTTTTTTTTGTCGTGTGTTAATATTTAGGACGTAACAGGATAGTGCTTGCCATCGAAAGGGGGAAACTTTTAATGAGCAGTAGTAACGATGATGTTTTATTTGAAAGCCGTGCAGTTTACCTTTGCAGGACAGGCGGACTGAGGCTGAGAAAGGATAAAATGGAGGTGGTCAATCGGGACGGTAATATAACTGAAGAGTTTTTGCTTGATGATATGAGAGATATCAGAAAGCGCGGCCATACATGTATAGTATGGAATTACGGTGACAATTCATTCGAGTCTCATATTGCCATTCTTGATTTCCAACGGGAGAATTGGCTTGATGCTTTGGAGAAAGCAAAAGCCGGCAAATATGATGAGATAGCATACGCGTAAATTTGCTTGAAATACGTTGATCAGATGCGGGGAGTATGTAAGCAGACATACTCCCTTTTTTTGTTTGAAAATTAGGCTTCCCTTACAGTGCACTCAGGTGTTATAAGTAAACAAATATATTTTTTCGGGAAAGCAAGGAACATGACGGAACTTTTGATAAAAAAATTCATAAAAGATGAGGATGAGACCGACACATCAAAGCTCAGGCAAAACTACGGCATTATGGCCGGAGTAGTCGGCATGATCTGCAATATATCTTTATTTATCATAAAACTTATTGCAGGTCTTATTACGGGGCACATCTCCATCGTGGCGGATGCTTTTAACAACCTGTCGGATATGGGCTCCTCCGTGGTGACCCTCATAGGGTTTAAGGTTATGGGAAAGCCGGCAGATAAGGAGCACCCCTTCGGTCATGGCCGGGTAGAGTATATAGCGGGACAGATCGTATCCTTTGCCATTATCTTTATGGGCATAAGCCTGATAAGGGAGTCTATTGAAAAGATCATCCATCCGGAGGAGACTCTTTTTGCCGCCATCGCCGTTGTGGTCCTTGTGATCTCCATTGCCGTCAAATTATGGATGTGGCACTTTTACATATCCATCGGTAAAAAAATAGGATCCCTGACCCTGACTGCAGCAGCAACCGACAGTTTAAATGACTGTATTGCCACAAGTGCCGTGCTGATCACCACGATCATAGAGGCGGCTACGGGTGTGAAGCTGGACGGGATAGCGGGAACCGGAGTTGCGATATTTGTTATAATTTCCGGGATCCTTTCATGTAAGGAAACCATGGGCCCCCTGTTTGGAAAAATGCCGGAGGAGGAGATGTTAAATGAAATAGAAAGAGCAGTGCGTCACGATAACAGGATTCTCGGAGTTCACGACATAGTGGTGCATGATTACGGTCCCGGACGAATGTACTGCACGCTTCATGCCGAGGTGCCATCCACTATGAGCATCATACAGGCCCATGAAGCCGCCCACGCGGCGGAAAAGAGAGTGGCAAATGCGGTGGGATGTGAGATAACCATTCACATAGATCCCGTAAATGAGAATGACGAAGAGGCAAATGAATTAAAAGAATTTGTTTTAAAAGTGATCCATACGATCGATGATTCGCTTCAGATACATGATTTTCAGGTCTTAAAGCGTCCGCCCAATCCCAAGGTGGCCTTTGATGTTGTGGTAAATGATTATGACGGACCGGACAGTGATACCCTTAGGGAGCAGATAGAGAGGGCTATCCACAAATGGGCGCCGGAGCTGGAACTGGAGGTTACCATTGACAGGCTGTTCGTGCATAGTCAGAGTTTCAAGCATAAGAAGTGAGGGAGGTGGAGGGTACGGTTTTCTGACTCCCTTTAGGGAGACTGAGAACTGTCCCCGGTCTTGATTTAAATGAGACACAAAAACCGTCCCCATGTCCATTGGATTCCGATATTTATATTACAAATGTATAAAAAATAAGTGCAAAAAACCTCGAAAAATCCAGTAATAATCGCAGGTTTTATCCCCTTTGGGGGGTTAATGTGCGCCAACCCTGATATTATAATCAAAAAGGCTGTTTTTATTGTTTAAGCAATGTATTACAGACCTTTTTATTTTTTTATTTAAGGGAGGAAATTTTGTAATGAAGAAGAAGATTATACCCATTACCTTATCGGCGGTTATGATGGCCGGTACTATCGGACTTGTGGGCTGCGGCGGAGGCGGTGGCGGTGAGTCGACTACCACTGCATCAGGCAGCTCTGACACCACCACTACCGCATCAGGCGGTTCAGGCAAATCCTCAGGCGAGGTGACCGCATTCGTAGGTACATCGATTTTTGATTCAAGCCTTGACCCCATTAAAGGCTCTATGTCATACGGTTATCCTTTTATCTGTAATGCATTGTTAAAGGTTGACCCCAAATCAGAATATGTGGGTGACCTGGCGGATTCATGGGAGATCGCGGCTGACGGTCTCACATACACTTTCAAACTGAAGAAGGATATTAAGTTCAGTGACGGAAGTGACTTTACTGCAGAGGACGTTGTGTTTACATACCAGACAGTAAAGGACAATCAGGCTAACAACGAGAACGTGGATCTTACACATCTGAAAGGCGTTAAGGCAGTAGATGACTACACAGTTGAGTTTACCCTTGACGAGGCTTATTCACCTTTCTTTGACACCGTTGCCATGCTTCAGATCGTGCCCAGTGATGCTTATGACAGCACCACATTTGACACAAAGCCCATCGGAACGGGAGCATTCAAGGTTGCGGAATATACTACCAACCAGCAGATGATCTTAGAGACAAATAAGGACTGCTTCAGCGGCGCGCCTTCCATCGACAAGATAACCCTTGTTTACATGGATCAGGATGCGGCTATCGCGGCTGCAGGCTCGGGTCAGCTTGATATCGTAATGGTAAGTCCCAGCTATTCAAAAGAAAACATTGAAGGCATGACACTTACAAGCTGCAAGACCATGGACGTTCGTCAGGTGAGCCTTCCCGTACTGGAAGAGCAGGAGATGAAGGATGCTTCCGGTAATGCACGTAAGGTCGGAAACAACATTACTTCCGATCCGGCTGTAAGAAAAGCGCTTGCTATCGGTGTAAACAGACAGACCATTATCGACAACGGTCTGAACGGCGTCGGAAAACCCGCAGAGAGCTTTGTAAATCTTACATGGTCTCTTGACGAGAACTATCCCGACGGACAGACTGATGAAGCAAAGAAGGTGCTTGAGGATGCAGGCTGGAAGGATTCAGACGGAGACGGTATCGTTGAAAAGGACGGAAAGGCCTGCGAATTCGACGTGATCGCACCCGGAAACGATATGGACAGATACAACCTTGCCATGGCTCTTGCAGAGGAAGCAAAGAACATCGGAATCAAGATCAATGTTAAGAACCTTTCATGGGATGAGGCAGGCGCCCTTACCAATACAACACCTATCGTATGGGGCTGGGGACAGTATAATCCCATCGTTATAGATTCTCTTCTCGATTCCGAAATGTTCCTTCAGGGAGAATATGACAACGTTGTCGGATATAAGAATGATAAGACGGATGCAGGTATTCAGGCGGCCCTTAAGGCAACTTCAAATGCCGATGCCGTAAAGAACTGGAAGGAAGCCCAGCAGGCGGCAGTAGAAGATTATCCTTATCTGTACCTTGTAAACATTGAGCACTGCTACTTTGTAAACAGCAATCTTGATATATCAGAGAGCACACAGATCATGCACCCTCACGGTCACGGAGCACCTATCGTATGTAACATAGCTGATTGGAGCTGGAAATAATGTTTAGGAAGAAAAGTCTCGTCACTGAAATCATACGACTGGTCATTCTGCTTTTTGCCGTATGTCTGCTTGCGTTTATTCTTATAACAAGTGCACCCATTGATCCTCTTACCTCATATGTTGGGACCGAGTCTACACTCTCAGCTGAGGCTAAGCAGGAGATCGCCAATTACTGGGGATTGAACGACCCTCTGCCACAAAGGTTCTTTACATGGCTGCTCCACCTTTTCCAGGGGG
>CACWUI010000070.1 GCA_902764045.1 uncultured Lachnospiraceae bacterium | reverse complement strand
AAATTTTATTTTTTTTATTTTTTTTTTATTTTTTTTAATTTTCTATATATAAGTTTGTGATATACTGTTTGCCTGTATTGATCTTTACGGAGGATTTCAGGATAAAATGGAAGACAGATTTTCCGATGAATATTTTATGAAAGAAGCCCTTAAGCAGGCAAAAAAAGCTCTCGCAATAAACGAGACCCCCATAGGATGTGTCATCGTCCGTGACAATAAGATAATCGCACGTGGTTATAATCGAAGAAAGGTTGAGCACTGCACCCTGGGCCATGCGGAAATAAAGGCGATAAAAAAAGCAAGCCGCACAGTGGGTGACTGGCGGCTTGACGACTGTACCATATATATAACCCTTGAGCCCTGTCAGATGTGTGCCGGTGCCATAGTACAGGCACGCATTCCCAGAGTCGTTATCGGCGCCATGAATCCCAAGGCGGGATGCGCAGGGTCTGTTGTTAACCTACTTGAAAACCCGGACTTCAACCATCAATGTGAGGTCACAAGGGGCGTATTACAGGATGAGTGTTCTTCTATACTGACTGATTTTTTCTCCGAGCTTCGCAGGCTGCTGAAAGCAAATTCCGACTTTGATTAAAAAGTTTTGGGAGACACAAAAACCGTCACCACTGTCACTATTTAAAAAAACTGGAATTTAACTTTAGGAACGTAGATCCTGTAAACTTTCATTCCCAGTGCTTCTGTGCCGGAATCCTTGACCACCCCCACGATCTTTATCTTTGCATCGTGTGCAGGATACTCTTCCTCAGCAAGTCCTTCCACCTCAAATTCAAATCCAACGCCGGTTCCGTTTCCATCCCTCTCCATTATGGAATGACGGATGTTGTTGCTGTGGTAACCTTCGATCTCCACAACTTTTCCTTCCATCTTGCCTTCCGATATATCGGATGCAAGTGTTTTCATTGCTTCAAAGTCACCGTCTTTGATCATAATATCAGGATCACCGATATCCGATGATGAGTCGGCAGACGAATTTGACTCCTGAGTGTCTGTTGTATTTTCGCCTGACGTACTCTCTGTATTTTCGCTTTCTGCCGTAGTGCTTTCTGACGTTGTTACCTCCGTGCTTTCCGTTGACGCTGTGGTCTCCGCACTGCCACCCGAACCGCAGCCCGCAAACGTAATTGCAGTAGCAGCAGCCATGGCAGCAAATGTGATAATCTTGATCTTCTTCATTGTAAGTTCTCCTTTTCTAAATGCTCTACTTTTTTGAGGGGCACGGGGACGGTTTCCTCGAAGCCGTTCCCGGACACCCTGATTTTATCACATACCGTTATTCTTTTGAACTGACAACATGTCGGAAAGCGCAGCAAACTCCTGAAGGCTTAAAGTCTCCCCCCGGATGTTCTCAGGTTTTCCGATAAGCTCCAAGGCACTTTTTATCTCTTCCTTCGAATGATCCGTCACGGCTGACACGCTGTTTATCATGGTCTTTCTTCTCTGGGCAAAGGCAGCCTTAATAAGTTTAAATAACCCTTTCTCATCATTAACCTTTACCGGTTTCTCCATGTAAACCAAAAGACTGATAACAGTTGAGTCCACATTTGGTCTTGGCATAAAACAGGAAGCTGACACATCCGCAACTTTTTTTATTTCAGAATAATAATTCACCGCAAGAGTAAGCGCCCCGTAGTCCTTGGTTCCGGGCTCTGCATTTATCCTGTCGGCCACTTCCTTTTGGATCATAATGGTAAGAGATTCAATGTGATCGGATGCTTCTTCCAAAAGCCCCATGATAATAGGAGTGGTTATATAGTAGGGCAGATTTGCAACCACCTTAAAAGGCCTTCCCTCATTATACTCTTTTGCCAGCTCACCTATATCACACTTTAAAATGTCTTTATTAATGACTGTTACATTTTCAAAACCGGAAAGAGTTTCCTCCAAAACCGGAATGAGCCCCGTATCTATCTCCACCGCCACAACCTTTTTTGCATTTTCACAAAGGATCTGCGTCATGGTGCCAATACCGGGACCTATCTCAAGCACACAGTCTTCTTTCGTAACCCCGGACTTTTCCACTATCTTTCGCACGGTATTTTCATCAATAAGAAAATTTTGTCCGTACTTCTTTTTTGTATCAAACCCGAAACGCCGGAGCACCTCTTTTGTTTCCGTGGGATTTGCAAGATATTTCATAGGATGTCTCCCCCGTTAAATGCTAAGTCCCGGGAAAAGTTTTTTTGCATTGGCACCTGTTACCTCCTCAAGTTCTTCAACACTTATCCCTTTTATATCCGCCACCGCCTCTGCGATCAGAGGCAGATAAGCGGATGAATTTCTTTTTCCCCTGTAGGGCACGGGAGCCAGATACGGACAGTCCGTCTCAAGAACGATGTCCGTAAGTTCCAGCCCCGCTACCGCTTCCTGAAGAACCTTTCCGTTCTTAAATGTGACCACACCGCCTATCCCAAACACACACCCCAGTTCTTTGAAACGCAGCGCGCTCTCAAGTGTATAAGAATAACAATGCATCACGCAGCCTTTAAGTGCGCCCGCATATTCCGATAATATCTTATATGTGTCCTCTTCCGCATCCCTTGAATGAATGATCACGGGAAGCCCAAGATCGATCGCAAGCTCCAGCTGCCTGCGGAACCACTTATGCTGCGTTTCTTTGTCGGAACCCATGTTGTGATGATCAAGACCGATCTCACCTACAGCCACAACCTTTTCAAAAGCCGCAGCCTCTCTGAACCTTTCCAACTCTTCATCGTTCATATTATGGGCTTCATCCGGATGCACTCCGATAGCCGCAAAAATAAAGGGGTACCTTTTTGACATTTCAATACTGTCATAGCCCCCTTTTATCGTTGCTCCCACATTTACCACCGCATCTATGCCAATCCCCGGCAGGGACGAAAGCAGATCGTCCCTGTCCTCATCAAAACTTATGTCATCAAGATGCGCATGCGTATCAATCAGTCCCATTTTTAATCACTCCGGCAGATACAACAGACGCCTTTTGCTTCTCCTCGATAAGCGCTACTCTCTCTTCCAGTTCCTTTGCATCCATTCTTGCAAACAGTATTTCAGGAGAGTCCGTCACCTGGCCGCCATCGGTAAATGATCCGAAAGTATCAAGGTCATCGTAACTTCTCTTTCCACTTTCGGGATCATCAGGATAAAGCTGTTTGAATATCCTTTCAGATGTTTCGGGCATATAAGGATAAAGAAGATTAGCTCCTATGCTTATGCCCTCCACAAGATTGTAAAGAACCTCCGAAAGCCTGTCACGGCTTCCTTCATCTTTGCCGAGCACCCAGGGTTCTGTCTCGTCAATATATTTGTTGCATCTTTTGAAAAGATTAAACACCTCTGTAATGGAATCCGCCACATGAAGCGTGCTCATGCACTCCTCACATCTTGCCTTCAGGGATGTTGCAACAGATTTCAGATCATCATCCACCGGCTCTGTAACACCTGTTTTTTTCAGTTCGCCGCCCAGGTATTTATTTGCCATGGCTATGGTACGGTTCACAAGGTTACCCAAAGTATTTGCCAGTTCCGAATCAAAACGCTCAAGCATCAGATCCCAGGATATAACACCGTCATTTTCAAAGGGCATCTCGTGAAGACAGAAATACCTTACCGCATCTACTCCGAAAATCTCCACCAGGTCATCGGCATAGATCACGTTGCCTTTGGTCTTACTCATCTTACCCTCATTTGTAAGAAGCCAGGGATGTCCGAATACCTGCTTCGGCAGCGGAAGGTCTAAAGCCATGAGCATGATGGGCCAGTAAATGGTATGAAACCTGAGTATATCTTTACCGATAAGGTGAAGATCAGCCGGCCAGTATTTTTCAAACTCCGGGGCGGAATTTCCGTCGGCATCATACCCAAGCCCGGTAATATAGTTTGTAAGAGCATCGATCCAGACATAAACCACATGTCCCGGATCAAAGTCCACGGGGATCCCCCATGAAAACGATGTCCTTGACACACACAGATCCTGAAGTCCCGGCTTTAAGAAATTATTCACCATCTCGTTTTTACGGGACTCGGGCTGTATAAACTCGGGATGATTTTCGATATGTTCCATTAAGCGGTCAGCATATTTACTCATTTCAAAGAAGTAAGCCTCTTCCTTGTCGGCGTGCACCCCGCCGCCGCAGTCGGGACATTTCCCGTCTACCAACTGCCCCTCCGTAAAGAAGGATTCACAGGCAGTACAATAAAGGCCTTCGTAATGACCTTTATAAATATCACCCTTATCATAAAGCTTCTTAAAAACCTTCTGGATCTGGATCTTGTGGTCCTCATCCGTGGTCCTGATAAAACGGTCATAAGAAGTATTCATGAGATCATAAATGCGCTTTATCTCCCCTGAGATCTCATCCACATATTCTTTGGGGGTCACTCCGGCTTTGTCAGCCTTTCCCTGGATCTTTTGTCCGTGCTCGTCCGTCCCTGTCTGCATGCGCACGTCATATCCCTGCAGCCTTTTATATCTTGCAATGCTGTCAGCCAGGATGATCTCGTAGGTGTTTCCGATATGAGGCTTGCCGGATGCATAAGCGATGGCTGTTGTTAAATAAAATTTATTGTCTGTAGGCATTTTAAAAAACACTCCTTAAATTCGTCATTATTGTCATGAAAGATCAGCAGCAGAAAATCCCTCTCGGCACACCTGCGGCTCCACCGCCCGCATAAGCACAACAACTGCTGGCGGCGCTTAAAGCAAGGCATATAAGACAGCATTTGGTCTGGTTAAAACCTGCGCCCCGTCCGTATCTTCCTCCCTGTCCCGCATAATAAGCTCCGCCGCCGCGAAGGTTATTATACAGGTTCTGGTAACTCATATTGTCGGGATCCATCTGTACGGCAATGGTTGCATTTTCCAATGCGGCAGATGTATTTCCCAGTCCCGATTCGGCTATGGCCCGCACATAATACCATCTTGCATCCCTCTGGGAAATGGAATTAAGCGCATTGATAGCCTGATCATAGTTTCCGCTGTTCACATAATTGGCTGCGCCCTTTAACCTGACGGAAAGATCGTCATTACCCCAGGTTGAAGATTCACTTCTTCCGGAATTAAAACCGCCGAATCCGCCAAAGCCTCCGAAGGGACCAAAACCGCCCCACCAGCCGCCGTAGCCTCCTCCGCTGTCACCCTGGGAGTATCCGCCCTGCTGGCTGTAGGATCCGCCGTAGCCCTGCTGCTGGTTGTATGAATTTCCATAGCCCTGGCCGTATCCCTGACCGTAGTTACCGGAATAACTTCCGCCACCGCTGCCGTATGTAGCGCCCGACCTCTCATCCATGATCTGCTTATAAGCCTGCTGTATCCGTTTGAACTGCTCCTCTGCCTTATCCTTGTTGGGATTATTTACATTGGCATCGGGATGATACTTTCTGCTTAGTTTTCTGTATGCTTTTTTTATTTCATCATCCGTGGCGTTTCTTGAAACCCCAAGTATCTGATAAGGATCCATTCGTTACTCCGTTTTGTTTGTGCAGTTTTTATTATGTAATTCTTCCCAGCGTCCCCAGACCCCGGCGTAAATGATGTTTCTTAAGATCTCGGCATTCTCAGTTATTGGCAGTATCTCAAAACTCCGGGCGCATTCCGCCATAATGGCATTTAAAACATTATATACGAATTCGTCAAATTTTTCTTTCGTTTCAAAATTTGATACATGCTTTAAAAGGCAATTGTAATTTCCTTTTTCGGCATCCTCGTCCATGTCTTCATAGGCATCCATTATGTAAATGAATTTACCCAGAGAAAAACCTATGCTTTGGAGCTGCCCGCTCCATTCGTCCCCGTAAATATCACAGACCAGGGACATTACTTTTCCGAACTGCCCGGACACAAGATCAATATCAGTGCAGCCGGTGTTTTCATAATGGCTGAGCTTTTTAAAATACTCCCTTACAGCCCTTGCCTTGTCGGGGTACTTGTCAAAAACTTTTCTTGCGCTTTTTCTTAAGCCCGTTATCATGGCCCGTGCTTTCAGTTTTTTTTCATCCTTCCAGTCGTCAACCACCTTGTACCAGGCAAGAAGTATATTCATATCCGCTGCGTATCTGCTGAGCTCGGATGTATAAAACGTCCTCTTGGCAAGAGGGTGCGCAATGCAGCGTCCCTCAAACACCTTTTTATGCGGCTCGTATAATCCGTTCAGAAGAAGGACCAGAAAATTCATATCGTGGTTTAACGTAAGCTGCCCGGCTCTTCCGAATTCTTTTTTTAAGCAGCTGCAGAGCCCGCAATACCAGGCGCTCAGTTCTGCATTTTCCCGGACCTTAAGTTCGGGACTGTTTGTGGTCACATAACCGTACATTTTATTCTCCGTCTTTTTTGTATTCTTTTCTGAGTTCGTCCA
>CACWUI010000069.1 GCA_902764045.1 uncultured Lachnospiraceae bacterium | reverse complement strand
TTAATTGCATCATGCTTCTCCACGTACTCCGCCAATGCTTCGGACAGCTTATCCACCGCTGACCTGGAAATATCAAGACACTGCTCCATTTCCTTTATCCTTTTGATCTGCTCTTCACGCATTTTCATTCCTCCATTTTTCCTCTCAAAAAAAGTCATCAGCCTTTTCGCCTTTTGGATAAAAGAGTATGCCATCCTCACAGGCATCTCATCATATAATAGATATTTTCATATGTAAAAACAACTGAGAATTTCAGAATGAACGAGACATTTTATGTGCTTAGACCGTCCAAATTACCCGGATAATATATGACCAAAGGGTATTATGAGGTTCTTTTATTGATACATTTTACTAATATATTACCGACTTTGAACCCGGATTTTTCAAATTTATTTTGACAATATATATTGGGATAATTACAAAAAAGATCCGAAATTCAAATACAAAGAGTTTCATACATATCATAGTTTAGGGAAGACACGGGGACGGTTCTTCCCTAAATGAGGATACTGCCGTAGGGAAAGCCTGCGGCTTTTTTGTTTTTTATACCGTTTACCGCAAAATTATTACCGTTTACTGTTAAATGCCCCAACATTTGTCAGAAATAAGTATAATGGAATCCGAAAGGAGGATACCGGACGGGATGAATTTCAGACTGATAATAGATAAAGAAAAAGAGGAAGAGGTTGTGGCGACAGTACATAAGCGGACCGGTGTTATTGATGAGATAGAAGCGCTGGTAACAGGAGAGAATATACAAAGAGACTCCCTGGCGGCTTATTCGGAAGATGAGATCAGGCTGCTTAATATGGATGAAATAGAGTGTATTACAGTGCTTGATGGAAAAACATATGCAGTAACGGGGAACGGCAAACGGTATTTACTACGTAAGCGTCTTTACGAGATAGAAAGCGGATTGCCGGCTGAGTTTATAAAAATCAACAAGTCAAGCCATAGCAAATCGCAGGGCAATCTTTAAATTTATCACCACCATAGCCGGCGGTGTGGATGTGGTTTTTAAATGCGGATACAGAGATTATGTTTCAAGAAGATGTTTTGCGGATATAAAAAGGAGGTTGGGATTATGAGTCATTTTAAAAAAATGATTTTAAGAGGAATTACGTCTGCCTGGATAGGTCCGGTAGTTCTTGCCATTGTGTATGCCTGTCTGAAAAATGCCGGAGTAGTGGAGAGTGTAAGTGTAGATGAGTTGGTAAGAAGTGTACTGACATCGGTGTCTATGGCATTTGTTGCAGGGGGAATCAGTTACATTTACAAGATTGAGAGACTGCATATCGTACTGGCTGTATTTATACACATGCTTGTATTGTATTTTGATTATCTTATATTTTATCTGGTGAACGGATATCTGCCAAACGGAGCAATATGGATATTTACCGTGATATTTGTGGCGGGATTTTTGGCCATATGGGTTATCATCTATATGATAATTCGACACAGGATCCGGCGGCTTAACGACAGGATAAACATGTAATAACAGAAAAAATAATGTATGAAAAAGGACAGGAATCTTGAGCGGTAATCTGATCGCGCTCATTGACAGTCCTTTTTTTTATGGCTTGACAACTATACAGTCAGACGATATAATTCAATATACAGTCGGACTGTATAGTTTTATTGTATAGTGATTTACATTTATCTTAATTGGAAAGTATGCGATGAACAGGAGTAAATATTTGCCCCTTACAGAGACTACATTTTATATATTAGTGGCGCTTCTGGAGCCGGGGCACGGGTATTACATAATGCAAAAGGTGGAGGAATTGAGTGGCGGAGATGTTCGTGTGGCGGCAGGTACCATGTACGGCGCTATAGAGAATCTGTTGGGCTTGAAGTGGATCAAAGCGGTGCCGGGTGAGGATAAGAGGCGCAAGGTCTATCAGATTACAGAATCAGGAAAAAAGGTACTCACAGAAGAAAGCGTGCGACTTAGGAAACTGGTGGATGTGGCAGGAGAACAAGGTTTATGAGGTGCGGCATATGAAAAGGTTTAAAGCGTTTTTCGATTTGGAAAAAGAAGAGGCATGGCTTGACAAAATGACGGAAAGCGGATACCGTCTTGAAGCCGTGAATCCATGGTTAGGTATTTACACATTTTCAAAAGTTCAGGATGGTGAGTTTTGTCCCAGAACAAGAATAGATTTTCGTGTAGTTCCGAAAAAAGATAAGGATGAATATTTTGAAATGTACAGATCGAGCGGCTGGGAGATAGTATGCTCTTCAAATAATAACGCGTGTAAATATTTCAGACAGTGCTCGGCAGAGGCGACTGATGATATATTTTCTGACAGAATTTCCGCTGTTCAAAGAAATAAAAAAGTCGGTACGTTTTGGCTGGTATTGGGTTTATTATGTTCAATTTGCGCGATACTTCAGTTCATAAGTTTGATAGATGCCAATAAGAATGCTGATTTGTTTTTTACGGTTTTCTTTACTGTAGGCGGAATAGGCATGGCTGTTTTAGCTATCATTACATTTGCTTTCGGAAGTCATTTATCAACTAAGAACAATAAAGATGTTGATGCGGTTTCGATACAGGATGATACTACTGTAGCAGGCGACAAAACAATAAAGAGGCTTTTTGGCAGGAAAATACCCTGGATGCTTTTATTCGTAGGAGTTGGTTTTTTGTTCGGAATTTTTTCGGTTTTGGTATTCGGTTAAAGAAAGATATTTATGAAAAAAGGACATGGATTTTTGAGCGGTAATCTGATCGCGCTCATTGACAGTCCTTTTTTTATTTGTTAAACTCCTACTACGACAGTAGTAGTATGTCAGGCGTAGTAAAGACCGGAGGCATTATGGCAGGAATAAGCAGTGATGTTATCCGCGGGTACAACGATACCATTATTTTATTTTTACTGATGGATCGAGACTCCTACGGATACGAGATTTCAAAAAGCATAAAACAGATGTCTCACGACAAGTATGTGATCAAAGAGACTACGCTGTACTCAGCATTTACACGGATGGAAAAAAACGGGTATGTCCGGTCTTATTCCAAGATCGCTGAAAACGGAAAGCGGCGCACATATTACCGGATAACGGATTCGGGTAGGGAATATTATCTGGAAAAATGCAGAGAGTGGGAGCTGACCAAGGAAGTCGTGGAGCATTTTATAAGGAACTGAGATATTTGCGGTATTTGAGAAAAGCAGAGTAAAAGAAATAGTAAGGAGTTGACCGGTTATGGATACGATTAAAAATTACCTTGATTCCATGTTCGCGCCGCTACCTGAGACGGAGGAGACTGTGCGGGCGAAAGCGGAGCTGGGAGCCATGATGGAGGATAAATATAACGAACTGAGGTCAGAAGGCGTTTCTGAAAATGAAGCGATAGGCACGGTGATCGCAGAGTTTGGAAATATCAAAGAGCTTGCGGATGAGTTAAATATTGCGGATATCCTTAATAAAAAAGACGGATCCAATGCCCAAAGCGCGCATGAGAGTAATAATGCAGGGGATACTGATGCCAGACATGAGAGAAGAAGCAGAGAAGAAAAAGCCGGTAAAACAGAGCCTGCTTATGTAAATGAAAGGGCTGAAACCGTTATTTCCGTTTTCTGGCCGACTGTTACATGTGTTTATCTTATATTAAGCTTTTTGTGTTGGGGCTGGGGATCCACGTGGATAATCTGGCCGGTGGCAGCGTTTGTTTTTATCATATTAAAAAGAGCGCTGCGGATATATGATTGATTTCGGGAGGAAGCTATGTCGGAAAAAAGAAAAATAAAAGGAAAAAATATTTATCTTTTGGTACTGGCTCTTGCCACTGCTGCAGCGATCATAGTAGGGCTTGCCGTCCATTCGACAGGGCTGTTTATAAAAGGAGAGCATATCGAAGAGACCCTCTATGAGGGTAACTCCGCGGAGATAAAAGTGCTGGAGATCGATTCGGGAGTCATGAATGTAAATGTACATCCGGGGGATACATTTAAGGTATCCTACAACGGGGATTCCACGCAAAAGCCTGCAGTCACAGCCGTGAACGGTCATCTGAATATAAAGCAGGATGACAAGTTCACGCTAAACGTATCCGTTTCAGATTCCAAACTTGACGTGACATTGCCACCGGGGACAGAGTTTGAAGGCATTTATCTGGATTCGGGGGTAGGTGAGATGAAGGCGGCGGACTTAAAAGCCCGGCACATGGAAATAAACGGCGGCGTAGGACATGTGGAAATAACAGGCAGCGATCTCGGAGACCTCAAAGCCGAGTCCGGTGTGGGGCATATAAATGTAACAAACACCAGCCTGGGAAACTTTACGGCAGAGTCAGGTGTCGGAGAGGTAAAAATCGAAGGCTGTACCGTAAAGGATATAAACGTCTCAAGCGGCACTGGCAGGGTGAAAATGCAGTTTGATAACAGTCTGGCTGATTATTATATGGAGCTGGATGCGGGAGTCGGCGGTATCATTTATAACGGTAAAGAAATTAATGGCAACTATGTGCAGAACGGTAACGGCGGACGCTGCATCATCGAAAGTGGCGTGGGCAGCGTTGAGTTGACGGATTCGCAAAAAGAACACTAAAATCTATTCGAAAAAATGCAAGTATATGCCAAGGATAATTGCAACAAGTAGCTTAAAGGAGTGAGACCATGACAGAAAAGTCCATGTCAGGCAGAGCGATTCCCATGGCACCCGTATTTATAGGCATATCTTTATTGCTGGTGGCAGTGACGATATGCTTTTCTTTAGCCTTTACATTTACAAATGCAGCTGCATTTCTGACTCTTGCGATCACATTCGGCACGACAGCGTATCATTTTTGTATGAGACTGATCATTGGAGTCATTGTAAATGCAGTTATGGGAAATAAAGCGGATTACAGACGGGCGTGGTTCCGGGTGGGGGGAGCGTGAGTTTGCTTTTTATAATTTTATAAATGTAAAAAAGTGGAAGGATAAAATGCCCACCTACGATAAAAAATCCTTTGATATCAGGCGGTACAGCCTGGAAAAGTTAGCGCAGGTGACCTGCCAGGCTGAGATCGTGCACGAGATAATAATTGCCGCAAGCTTTCTGCCGATATTCGCAGTAGCCTGGTTCGGAGCCTTACCGGTGTTTATCATTACTTCATGCGTGGCTGCAGGGATAGATCTGATGTATGTTTTTATTCAGAGATTTAACCGGTACAGGTTACTGCGGGTGATAAAAAAGCTGTAAGGTGATGAGCCTTTAAAAAAATAAAACTTTCAAATAGTGTGAACTTAGGGTCAAAACCGTACTTCGTGCACAAAAAATGCTTGAAATTTCGGTTTAAAGTGGGGAAACAGTGTCTCCCTAAAAAAAGATACCCTCAGGCACATAGGAATGCTAAGTCATGAAGCTTCCTCCATTTTGAGTCCCGAGTCTGCCCACCGGGAAAAAAGCAATACAAAGAACTCGTATAAATGCAAAAGTGTTGTCTGAAATATAGAAATGAGAAAGGGAGCCGGCCACAATGTGACCGACTCCCTTTAAGTATGCGTCCGCAAACGCATACCCCAATTACTAGGTGTAGTATACCACAAACCACTCTGAAAATCAATGATTAGGAGAATTAAAGCTTATGACCTTTTCATCTCTTGCTGATTGGCGCCATGATATTTACATAAATTTCTTGCCGGCATCCCATGCCTGGGCTACCTTATCCCCGACTTTGTAATAACCGGAGCGGAAATTGTCAAATATAACAGCATTTAGCTTTGCGGGATCAACCTTTCCTTCCTCATCAAGAACATTTTCATCTGCCATTACATTTACAATCTTACCCACGATAGCGTGGGAATGCTCTGTTTCTATGATCTCCTGAAGCTCACACTCTATGGCAAGGGGAAATTCTTCAACAACGGGGGCATTTACCCGACTGCTCTTTGTCTGTGTCAGACCGCTTTTTTCGAATTTATCAGGCATATTGTTGCCGGATGCCATGCCGAAGAAATCAGCCTCTGCCACATGGGCTTCATCTGCAAGGCTGACTGTAAATGCTTTGGAAAAGCGTATGTTCTTTACGGTCTTGTGGGGTTCGCTTAAGTAAAGTGTTATCTGGTCCGGCTTGCTTATCATGCCCCATGCCGCATTCATTACATCGGGCACTCCGTTTTCGTCGTAGCTTGCCACCATAAGCACAGGCATGGGAAATACAGCCTGTACGATTCCTAAATCTTTTTTCATGATAAATACTCCTTTTTGTTGGATATTATAAGTCACTTATTTTTAATCATATCAGAAATTATATTTTTGTGTTATGCTTCCGGATTATTTATCCGTAAGACACCAGGGGAAAAATCGTGAATCTGGTTCTCTTTTTTATTTACCATCTGGGACTATTAAAATAAAACATAAAGATATAGAATTACCTCCATAATCTATAATTTGAAACTATTACTTTGATCAAAATAC
>CACWUI010000068.1 GCA_902764045.1 uncultured Lachnospiraceae bacterium | reverse complement strand
AGCTGTCGAAGGTATGCAGGAATCCGGTGAAGAGGAAGAAGGAGGCTACGATGAGCATGTTTGGCTCTCTTTAAAAAATGCGGAGATATTTACCGATAGCATTGCTGAGACCCTTATGATAGTTGACGGTGATATAGAAACATTTAAGAACAATGCGGAAAAATATGTTAGCAGTTTGAAGGATCTTGATGCTAAATATACTGAGACCGTAAACAATTCTACCGTAAAAACTCTTCTTTTTGGTGATCGTTTTCCTTTCCGATATATGACAGACGATTACGGTATAAAGTACTATGCGGCATTTGACGGATGCGAGGCGGATGTGGAGGCAAGTTTTGAGACTATTGCTTTTTTGTCTAATAAAGCAGATGAGCTATCATTGAAAAACATAATAAAGATAGATGGAAGTGACGGGAAACTGGCAGAGACTATTAAAGAAAATACACAGTCAAAAAATCAAAAGATATTAGAGCTTGATTCCATGCAGTCTGTTACGGAGTCAGATATTCAGTCCGGCATGACCTACCTTTCTGTTATGGAGGATAACCTTGGAGTATTAAAAGAGGCGTTGAGATAATATGGCACTTATAAGCGTTTCTAATGTGTCTTTAGGATATGATGCCGGAATTATCGCAAAAGATATTAACCTTGAAATAAATAATGGGGATTATCTGTGTATAGTAGGCGAGAACGGCTCGGGAAAGTCCACTTTTATAAAGACGCTACTGGGATTTCAGCGCCCTTTGAGCGGAAAAGTGATTTTTGGTGAAGGATTAAGGAAGAACGAGATAGGTTATCTTCCCCAGCAGACTTCGGTTCAGAAGGATTTTCCGGCTTCTGTTTGGGAGATCGTGCTCTCCGGATGTCAGGCAAGAGCGGGGCTGCGCCCGTTTTACAATTCTGATGAAAAAAAAATGGCACGGGAAAATATGAAGCGGATGAATGTGGAAGAGTTTGCCGGAAGGTGTTATAGACAGCTTTCAGGGGGGCAGCAGCAGAGGGTTCTTCTTGCGAGGGCTTTGTGCGCTTCAAGAAGTCTGCTTATTTTGGATGAACCAGTGTCCGGGCTTGATCCAAAGGCTACAGCTGATATGTACGAGGCAATAAAAAAATTAAATGATGAGGGAGTGACTATAATAATGATCTCCCATGATGTGAATGCGGCAGTGCGTTTTGCGACCCATATCTTACACATGAGAAGCAATCCTGTTTTTTTAACAAAAGAGGAATATAAGAACAGTGATCTTGGAAAATGTTATCTTGCGGTAGAACCTTGAGATTATAAATGAAACAAGAAAATGTTCTGCGTCGTGACAAAGAGCTTTGAGAAAGGAGTAAAAATGACTGGTAGTATCGCAACATATTTTGAATATCCCTTTGTGCGCTATGCGATCATAGTGGGAATGCTTATTGCGCTGTGCTCGTCTCTTTTCGGAGTGACTCTTGTGCTTAAGAGGTTTTCATTTATCGGTGACGGACTTTCTCATGTTGCCTTCGGAGCGTTGGCGGTCGCAAGCGTGATAAACCTTACCAATCAGATGATACTTGTGCTTCCCATAACCGTGGGGTGTGCGATCCTCATGCTTCGCGCCGGACAAAACACCCGCATCAGGGGAGATGCCATGGTGGCTATGGTGTCTGTGGGCGCCCTTGCCTTCGGCTATCTTATAATGAACCTGTTTTCAACCTCTACGAATCTTTCGGGAGATGTGTGTACCACCCTTTTCGGCTCCACATCCATACTTACCCTGACGTCAGAGGATGTTCTGCTGTCTGCGATCCTTTCCGTGGCAGTGGTGGCGGTATTTATTATTTTTTACAATAAGATATTTGCCGTTACCTTTGATGAGGGCTTTGCAAAAGCCACGGGAACCAACGCAGGAGGATACAATCTTCTTATAGCTGTTGTCATATCCGTGGTGATAGTGGTGGCAATGAATCTTGTGGGGTCTCTTTTGATATCGGCGCTGGTGGTATTCCCGGCTCTTTCTGCCATGAGGATATGCAGAAGCTTTAAGGGGGTGACGGTTTTTTCCGCCGTGCTTTCGGTGTCATGCGCCTTTGCGGGAATGATCACCTCCATAGTGGCAGGAACGCCTGTAGGCGCCACCATTGTCATGGTGGATATTGCAGCGTTTTTGGTCTGCTTCGTTACGGGGCTTGCAGCGAGAAGATAAAAAAACAGGGGACGGTTTTTGAACCGCCCCCTGTTTCACATATTTACACCGCAACACGAACTTCCTTCTCGTACTTAAAATCAAAAAATTCACTGAAAGAATCACATATCGCAGTCTTTACCAACTCTCTTGTATTAACACCGTTCTTTTTATACACCCCGCCGGCAAACAGCCGCTGAACGGTTCTTTCCAGGAGAGTTATTTTCTTTCCTCCGAATTCCTTTACGGTCATCAGTATCTTAGGGATATAGCACTTATTGATGGTCAGGCTCATCTGACCGATAATAAGCATTTCAAGTATTCTTTTTTTAGATGTCGAAAAAACGTTATGTAAAGCACTCATAAATACGCTCCCTTCGCTCGATTTCAAATAACATATAATCAGTTTTTGGAAAACTGATTGAATCCAAAAATAATATAAAACACAGGTTTTTCAAGGTCAAGGGTTTTTAAAAAACTTAATAAAGGTTTATTGAATTTTTATATTCGGGGATATATAATTAAAACGATTAAGGGAGGTTTTGCCGGTATGGGAGCAGAGATAATTAAAACAGGTGACGGAAAGGTTGACCAGATCGTCAGACTGCGGGCTGCAAAGGCCAATAAAACACTGGAAAGAGAAAAGATCGCTATTATCGAAAACTTCAAGTTTCCGGCATATAACGAGATCCCCGATGTGGGGCTTTACCTGGAGCAGACGGGCAAGTATATCAACGGTTTTTTAAGTCCCATTCTTGGTACGGATCTTACAGGATCCATGATCAGCAATTACGTTAAGCAAAAGATCATCCCCAATCCCGAAAAAAAGCAGTACTACAGAGATCACATAGTGGATCTCATCTTTATTAATGTGGCAAAGACCATATTATCTTTGGATAATATCAAAAACGCTCTGGATATGATGGTGTCCAACTATGATCACAGGACCATGTATGAAAAATTCTGCGGTATTTTTGAGGACACTTTAAAGAATACGTTTCATTTTATTGAAGAAAAGCCCAAAAAACAGGAGCCGAAGGATTCTACCGTTATGCGTTATCTGTCTGCCGCAGTATCTTACAAGATCTATCTTGATAACTGCTTCGATATTTCTATTGATGAAGACAATTCCAAAAAATAAAAATTTTTTTAAGATCCATGCAATAAAATAACTCCCCGGTGCGTTATATAAGTGAGGAGAAAAAAACACGCATTTTGAAAGGAGTTATTAAAATGAAAACATCAAATTTTAAAGCAAAGAGAAAAATAGCAGGTATAATGACAGCCCTGGCGGCAAGCACATTTGTTGCACTGGGAAGCGTGGCGGTAACACCTGCCGAAACCTACGCTGCCGTAGCCACCACTAAAGCATCTGCACTTGTAAGCAGACAGGCGGCTAAAAATACGGCTCTTAAGCATGCCGGAGCCAAAGCTTCAGCCATTAAGGGATATGAGATCGAGCCGGAGTACAAAAAGGGTGTGCCTTACTATGATATAGAATTCAAATATAACAATTACGAGTATGATTATCTGATCAATGCAAAGACAGGTAAGATCACGAAATGGGAAAAGAAAGCGATAAAGAAAACCGTTAAGGCCACAAAGCCCGCTCAGACTGCCGGGAAAGTCAAGATCACTGCGGATAAGGCAAAAACAACGGCTCTTACACACGCAAAGCTTTCTGCTTCAAAGATATATGCTTATAAATGTAAACTGGATAAAGAAGGCGGCATTTATGTATATGAGATAGAGTTCAAGTCCGGCAGATTCGAGTATGAGTATGAGATAAATGCCAATACCGGAAAGATCACGGACTTTGAGAAGGAACGCATTTAAAAAGAACTGACAAATAATAAAAGGCAGGTGAGGAAATGCCGGACAGCGCAGACAATGTAATGGATTTCGACGAATGGAAAGAAAAAAAACAGGGTCAGGATGACCGTATAGAAAAGTGCATCTTGAAGATTGCAAAGGGAAAGATCGATTACATGAAGGATCTTTATGATCTTACGAGCACTTCTGTTTACGGTCTTGCCCTGTCCATTTTAAAAAACAGCGATGATGCAAAGGATATTCTCCATGACTGTTTTTTAAAGATACATAGTGGGGCTTCCGGCTATTCCTCAGGGGGCAAGCCCCTTGCCTGGATCTTTACGATCACAAAAAATCTCTGTATTCAGAAAATACGGGAAGATTCAAAGACATCGGATATCCCGGAAGAAGAGTATGAGGCTTTCATAGGTGTCAGCGATGATGTTCCCGTGGAAGACAGGATGATGATAAAAGAATGTCTCACGGTATTAAATGATGATGAAAGGCAGATAGTAGTACTACATGCCGTTTCCGGGTATAAACACAAAGATATAGCAGACTTTTTGGAAATACCTCTTCCTACGGTCTTATCAAAATACAGCCGGGCTTTAAAGAAGCTTAAGGAAAGAATTACAAAAGGAGGGACTTATGACGGATGAACAGTTAGAAAAAAGAATATCAGATGCATTCGCCGGAGCCGTTCCTGACGTTTTTGATGAGATCATGGAAGATATTCAAAAAGAAAATGCAGGCAAAGGTGAAAAGACTTCGCCGAAAAAGAGATCGGCAAAACGCAACCTTATAAAAATAATCACGGCAATAGCTATAGCTGCAGCAGTGATACTTACGGTTATAGGTGTCAGTGCGTCACGGGCGGATTCCGTGCTTGCAGCCACCGTTTCCCTGGATGTGAATCCCGGGATAGAGATCTGTGTGAATAAAAAACACAAGGTTCTTTCCGTTGATCCTACAACCGATGATGCAAGAGAGATAATAGGGGACATGGACTTTAAGGGAACCAGCCTTGATGTAACGGTAAATGCCCTGGTGGGAGCAATGCTTTCCAAAGGATACTTAAGTGATATGGCCAATTCCATTCTCATAAGCGTGGATTCGGCAGATTCAAAGGAAGCCGTTGATCTTCAGAACCGGCTTTTGGGAGAAATAAACGCATTTCTTGAAAATGATGATTATAAAGCGGCCATTCTCAGTCAGACCATCAGTGATAATGCCGAATTAAAGAAGCTTGCGGAAGATTATGGTATCACCATCGGAAAAGCCCAGCTGATAAACGACATTATTTCAAAAACCGGAAGATATTCCTTCGGAGATCTGGTGGCTCTTTCCATTAACGAACTGAACCTTCTTGAAAACTCCGGTCCGGAGCATCTTACAAGTATAGGTAAAGCCAGTGATAAAGCTTATATCGGTAATGAGAAGGCGAAGGAGATCGCGGCAGGCAACGCAGGTGTTGCAAAAGAAAGCATGTCAGATCTTAAGGTCGAGATGGAATACGAAGACAGTGTTATGATCTATGAGGTTGATTTCAGAGCGGGAGACACAAAGTATGAGTATGATATAAATGCCATTACGGGAGCCATTATCAAAACAGAAAAAGAAACGAACAGACCTGCCCAGAATGATTCTGAAAACGGTTCGGGCTCACGGTCTGGTTCACAGGGACAAAGCGGCGGTTCCTCCGGTTCGTCCGGTTCATCGGGAAGCACTTCCTCCGGCTCTTCCGGTAACGGACAGAGTTCTTCAGGATCATCCGGAAACACGCAAAAGCCCGCACAGGAGGCTTCCAAGCCTGCTGCGACTCAACCGGCCACCCAGCCCGCTACACAACCTGCCACCCAAAAGGCCACCCAGGCTCCAAAGCCGGCTAAGAAAAGCCCCATTGGTGCCGCTAAAGCCAAAAGCATAGCCTTCGGTCATGCGGGAGTGTCAGGCGGTCAGGTTAAAGAGTTTGATATCGACCTGGATGATGTTGAATACGAGATCAGTTTCAAGGCCGGAAAATATGAGTACGATTATGAGATAGATGCGTATTCCGGTAAGATAATATCCGTTGATAAAGAGTATGATGACTGATTAAAAGCAGGGCAAAAAAGATTTGACATAAATCTCCTTAAATGATAACATAGACAGGCGTTTTAAAAGACGCCGCATAGGGGTGTGGTGAAATGGTATCATAGGAGTCTCCAAAACTTTTGGCGGGAGTTCGATTCTCTCCACCCCTGCTTTATTAAAAGAGACAGAGAAATGATTTCTCTGTCTCTTTTTTCGTGAGTCGGAAATTAAGAGCCGTTAAATCTTATAACAATTTTTTTTGCAATAAAAAAATGCTATAATAAACTAAATATGCTTTTGTGACAGGAGGTTTAAGATGAATTCGGCAGACAGTTATATATGGAACCTGCCCACAAAGGTTCTTTTCGGAGCCGGACAGGTGAAGAATCTGAGAAATGAGAAAAAAAAAAAAAAAAAAGCCCTGCTGGTTATTTCAAACGGTAGATCGGTTAAGG
>CACWUI010000067.1 GCA_902764045.1 uncultured Lachnospiraceae bacterium | reverse complement strand
TTTTGTATGCGATTTTAAGGACAGGGTTCTGAAAGAAAGGCTTGTCAGCAGTGTACTTTACAGGGAAGATCCCCTGAATGAGCAAAATAATGTGGAGCTTATCGAAAAAAATGACGAATATGTTTATCAGAAAACTATAGGTTTAAATGAGTCTGATGAAGCATATGAGATATGGGGTGTGGCCGACGGCGGATACATTATTCTTTGCAGATTTACAACTGCAAGTATTAAAAACAGTATGGTGGTCATGAATAAAGTTATTTTTGTATCCGGGCTTATCATGCTGGGGGCTGCGGTATTAGCCGCATTTATTTTATCGATGTTTATCACAACGCCTCTGAAAAAACTGACTGAGATAGCCTCCGACATGTCGGAGATGAAATTCGATGCCCGTTATACAGGCAAAGATACAAGCGAGATAGGTTATCTGGGAAATACCATGAATGATCTTTCCGGCAAGCTTGAGGATAGTATCAACAAATATAAAAAAGCCAATCTGGAACTGGAACATGATATAAAAAACAAAGAGAATATTCAAAAACAGCAAAAAGAGTTCCTTTCGGCCATCTCCCACGATCTGAAGACCCCGCTGGCTCTGATCTCGGGTTATGCCGAGGCTTTAAAGGACGGGGTGGCAAAGGGCCCCGAAAGCATTAATGAGTATTGTGAGATAATAATCGACGAGACCGGTAAGATGGAGAGAATGATCAAGGATATGCTTTCCATGAATGAGCTGGAAAGCGGAAGGATCGAACTTGATCTTGAAAGATTCAATATAGTGAAAATGGTCTGCTCGATCTTAAATTCCAACAGCATCAAATTTGAAAAAAACAATATAACTGTTGAATTTGCAGATCAGAACGATGAAATATATGTCTGGGGAGACAAGCTTCAGGTGGAGCGTATCATCGTAAATTATCTGACAAACGCGATCAACTACTGTTCAGGCGAAAAGATAATAAAAGTAAACATTGAGCTAAAGGATGAAACGGTCCGCACCCATGTATGGAACAGCGGGGAGAACATTCCGGATGAGATCATTGATGAAATATGGAAAAAGTTCTATAAGGCAGATAAGGCCCGGAGCAGGAAATATGGCGGAAACGGCATAGGTCTTTCCATTGTCAAAACTTTATGTGAGCTTCACGGACAGCAATGCGGAGTTGAGAACACCGAAGGCGGTGTGGACTTCTGGTTTGATCTTGATTCGTAAAAGAAACTGTAGGGGATGAAAAAATGATCAGATATGTGGAAGATGAGCTGGGTATAAAAGAATATTTTGACCTGCGAAAAAATGTGGGATTTCATGAGCTGTCCCCAAAGCAGGGTGAACTGGCATTAAAAAACGCCCTTAAGGTGGTTGCGGCATATGACGGTGACCTGATAGTGGGGATGGGGCGTCTTGTGGGAGACGGCGCCGTAATCTGTTATATACAGGATATTATGATCAGGGATGAGTATCAGGGACTCGGGATAGGCGCCTATATCATGGGACGCCTGGTGGAGTATGCTGATGAGATAACCCTACCCGGCACCAAAATGATGCTGGGGCTTATGAGCAAAAAAGGGTCGGAGAATTTTTATGAGAAATGCGGCTTTATAAGAAGACCCAATGAAAACCTGGGAAACGGGTTTACGAAATATATTTTGAAGTGAAGGGGAAAAATGGACAAGATAAAAGAAGATATATTTAATACATTATACGAAAAAACCGTCAGCTTCACCGAAGCCTTTAAAAGCTCAGATATCCCCGAAGAGGACCTGCACCAGGAAAGGGCTCTTATTATCATCGAATACATCAATGATGACAAACATGCGGGCAAAGAGCACGAAGAGATCATAGATGAGCTGAAAACGTTATTTACCGAAAGAGTGTCTGCAATGATGGAAGAAGATCGGACCCAGGCCGACGTATCGGAGAAGGTCTTAAAAAGGGTTAATAAGGTCAATGATGCCGCTCTCAGATACAAAGAGGAGTTTTATATCAAACCCACCCCAAAGGAACTGGCGGAGTATATGGGAGTTACGGAAAATTATATCCTGGATACCGTTCAGATGTCAGGCTATGAGATAAGTGATATCGACTTTTCGATGAATTGACTTTGGAGATACGGTGACGGGTTTTGTGTCCCTCGTTCTCATCTGAAATATCCCCTGTACGAAACTTTCTTTCAAAACATCTCAAAATATGGTATAATTTATCATCTTTTGTAAGCATTTACGGAGAAGATGGTAGGAATATGTCAAAATACGGCCCCAGATTCAGAAAATGTGTCAGCAAATACTTTGAAGACAACTGCGTATATTATGCAGCTGCTTCAAGTTTTTTTCTGATTGTCTGTATTTTGCCGTTTTTCTTTATATTGATGAGCATTCTTAAGTTTTTCCCCGTTCATGTGGAAAATATCATGAAGGTCATAACTGATATGGCCCCTGTGCAGATAGCCACCGCCTCTGAAGCTCTGGTGAGGGACATTTTCGAGAACCGCTCCAAGACCATAACAGTTTTTGCCTATATTTTTGCGATCTACGCGGCCGGACAGGGCTTTATGGGCATGATGAAAGCCTTTGACCGGATCTACGGCATCAAACCCAAAACGAAATGGGGCGCCAGAAGGCTGAAGTCAACGCTTCTTACATTTCTTTTTATGATCGTGATAATCATCGTGCTGATGATCTATGTCTACGGCGGTGATTTTCAGGGCAGTCTGAAGGTGGTGTCCCCCGTGCTTGCGGCCATAATCGGCAGTATAGTTTTCCGGCGGTATATCATGCTTCCCATCGTGCTTACGATCATGTTCACTCTGATCTATATGATCGTGCCGGAAAGAAAGAGCACCTTTTGGAAGGAACTTCCCGGGGCATTTATAGCGGCAATGGGCGGTATGCTTTTCTCCTGGCTGTTTTCACTGATAATAGCCAATTCGCCAACCTTTAACCATGTCTACGGGAGACTGGCAAATACGCTGTTTACATTCTTCTGGATCTTTGCCATGTTTATGATCCTGTACTTCGGCGCGGAGTTTAATACATATATCGAGAACAGGTGGATCATTCTTGCCAAGTGGATGAAGGTGTCGGAGTACCCCGGTATACGGCACCTGCGGGAACACAGGCAGAATGTGCTTCAGAAGAAGGAAGAAAGAAAAAAACAAAGAAATAAGGCATAAAAAAAGATCCGAAATGCCGTTGCCCGCTTGTATGACTCCCGGCACACCGCCAGGTGGGTTCCTTCAGAATACGTCGCAGCCTTCCGCTCGGAGGCGGCCCGGCTTTAACTTATTCAATGTTAAGATCCCGTATCAAAAATGTCGGATCAAAATAAGCGAACTGGCGTACATTTCAGATTTGTATATATTATACAATGTTCGGAGCACAAAAACAATTAATTTTTAAAGGTTTTTAAGGTTATTTACATGAGTCTGAATATAAAACTCGAGGCATTCGAGGGTCCCCTGGACCTTTTGCTTCATCTTATAGAAAAAAACAAGCTGGATATATATGACATCCCCATTGTGGAGATCACGGACCAGTATCTTGAGTGCGTCAGGGAAATGGCAAGAGAGGACCTGGATCTGGCCAGTGAATTCCTCGTGATGGCTGCCAGACTCCTTATGATAAAGTCCAAAATGCTCCTGCCGAAGCCCAAAGAAGAGGGACCTGATGCGGAAGACATGAAAGAAGAACTTACCGCAAGGTTGTTGGAACTTAAGATGTTTAAGTTTATCGCCACGGAGTTAAATGAGTGCGCGACGGAAGGACGTAAAAGGTTTTTCGGATACGAATCCATTCCTTCCAACATTCTCAAATATCGTCCCAAGCCGGATCTGGACAAGTTGCTCTATGGCATTGATACCAATGTGTTAAACAGGGCATATATTGATGCCCTGAGGCGCGCCGCGGACCGGATAGATCCCGTAAGAAGCGGGTTTGGCGTGATTGAAGCTGAAAATGTGGATATTCCCGGTACCATTACCGGTATGAAGACGGCCATGAAGAGGGGAAAGAGCATGGGGTTTAAGTCTCTTCTGCCGGAGGGGAGCGGGGTGCTTACGGAGATAGTTACATTCCTGGTGCTTCTTGAGATGATGCGATCGGGCTTTGTGACTGCCCTGCAGGAGACCCCAAGTGATGAGATTACGATAATGGTTCAAAAGGATGTGGAGATGTTCGGCGCATCCGGTGAATTTTTTCAATAAATGATCGCGGGAGGTAATGATGGATACCGTAAATATAAAAGCCGCCATTGAGGCAATGCTTTTTGCCAAGGGGGAACCCTTGAGCGCAGATGAGATGGCAGCCGCCCTTGAGATAAGCAGGGAAGAGACCATTAAAAAAATAACGGAGCTTATCGATGATTATACATCTGAGGACAGAGGGATAAATATCGTACAGATAAACGGCTGTTATGAGCTGGCTACAAAAAAAGAGTTTTATACCGTACTTGCTTCTCTTGTAAGCCGTGACAATAATTATCAGTTTACCGAGGCTATGCTTGAGACCCTGTCTATTATTGCCTACAGACAGCCCGTTACCAGATCACAGGTTGAGGATATAAGGGGTGTGGGCTGTTCCGGTCAGATAAGCAGGCTTGTGGAGTACGGTTTGATATATGAATCGGACAGGTTAAATGCTCCGGGACGTCCCTTTTTGTTTTCCACTACAGATGAATTCCTGAGACTGTTTAATCTCAGAAGTCTTGAAGATCTTCCGGAGATTTCAGAGGATCTTCTGGGGCAGATGAAGCTGGAACTGGAAAGCGAAACCCCGGAAAAGGAAACAGGGGAAGAAGAAAATAATGACGGCACTGCCGGAGAAATAAAGGTTGAGGATGAGGTGAATACAGATGAAGAGTGAAAATGCATGGAGTAAATACAGCGCATATGACAAAAAGAAGATCTTTAGTTTTGCTTCCGACTACAGGAAGTTTATATCCGAATGTAAGACAGAACGTGAATGCGTTGCGGAAGCGGTAAACATTGCCGAGAAAAAAGGCTATGTGAATCTTGAAAAGATCATTAAAGAGAAAAAGAAATTAAAGCCCGGAGACAAGGTGTATGCCGTAAACATGAAAAAATCCATTCTCATGTTTAATATCGGGACTGCTCCCATGGAGGAAGGCTTAAACATCCTTGGTGCTCATGTGGACTCCCCCAGGATCGACATCAAACAGAATCCCGTATACGAGGACAATGATCTGGTGCTTTTTGATACGCATTATTACGGCGGTATCAAGAAGTATCAGTGGGTAGCAAGGGAGATGGCTATCCACGGTGTGGTGGTATTAAAAAGCGGGAAGATCTTGGAGGTAAACGTGGGAGACAATCCGGGAGACCCTGTATTTTGCATAACAGACATTCTGGTACACCTGGCTGAAAAGCAGCTTAAGAAATCCGGTGAGCATGTGGTAGAGGGAGAAGATCTGGATCTGCTGGTAGGAAGTATGCCTGCCGCCGTTACCTCAAAGGAAAAGGATCAGGTAAAGAAAAACGTGCTCTCTATCCTTAAGAAAAAGTACGGCTTTGAGGAGGCGGACTTTGTATCTGCCGAGCTTGAGATCGTACCTGCGGGAGAGGCAAGGGACTGCGGACTTGATGAGAGCATGATCATGGGATACGGACATGATGACAGGGTCTGCGCTTACCCTTCTCTTATCGCCATGACAGAGTCCGGCAGATTGAAAAAGACCGGGGTGTGCATCCTTGTGGATAAAGAGGAGATAGGAAGCGTGGGCGCCACGGGAATGACCTCAAGATTTTTTGAAAATACCGTGGCCGAGGTGATGGAAAGAGCAGGACAGTACAGTGAGCTCAAGTTGCGCAGGGTCCTTACCAATTCCAGGATGCTCTCATCCGATGTATCAAGCGCATATGATCCTAATTATCCGAGCTTTTTTGAGTTGAAGAATACGGCGTTTTTGGGACACGGTGTAGTGTTTAACAAATTTACCGGTGTCAGGGGGAAAAGCGGCTCCAATGATGCCTCTGCCGAATATCTGGGCGAGCTCAGGGCGATCATGGATAAGAACAAGGTTTCTTACCAGACTGCCGAGCTCGGCAAGGTGGATATCGGCGGCGGCGGAACCATTGCTTATATACTTGCCACATACGGCATGAACGTAATAGACAGCGGCGTGGCTGTGCTGAACATGCACGCGCCAATGGAGGTGATAAGCAAGGTGGACGTTTACGAGGCTTACAAATGCTATAAGGCTTTTCTGGCGAACGCGTGACGGGGAGATAAACATGAAATGGAACAGATATGACCTGCAAACCACCACCGCAGCCACGGACATAATATGCGCCACACTGTCAGAACTTGGCATCGACGGCTTTGAGATAAAGGATAATGTGGCATTGACCGAGGAAGAGCTGGAGGGGATGTTCGCCGACTTTCCGCCGGAAACTCCCGCCGATGACGGAAAGGCTGTCATCAGCTTTTATCTGAATGCGGAGACTCCCGAGGACAATGCCCTGAAGCTTCAGGAATTAAGAAACGCTCTCTCGGAGATAAAAAACACGGTCGACGCAGGAGACTGTGAGATCCTGGAATCCGTCACCGAAGACGCAGACTGGGTAAACAACTGGAAAAAATACTGGCAT
>CACWUI010000066.1 GCA_902764045.1 uncultured Lachnospiraceae bacterium | reverse complement strand
TACCTGTGTAGCAACCCAGCCGTTACCGTCAATAACCTTCATCGTATAAGTGTTATTTGTCTTTGTAATCGAGACTGTTACGGTATCTCTATCCGGAGTATTATTATTCCAACCATCGGTAAATACAACGGTAACCGTGTTATCTCCGGTGGAAGTAATGTTCATTACGCCGGGCTTTCCGTTATTGTAATAATCAACATATCCGTTATTTGCCGTTGCAAAACCGGTACCACCGCCGCCGGTCGAACCCGTAGTAGGTGTAGGTGCAGTCGTAGATGTCGGTAAAGGTGTGGATGTTGCCGACGGTTTTGTTGTAGGTGTAGGTGAAGTGCTGCTGTCATCACCCTCTGAAGGTGCGTCTGTAGGTGTAGGGGAAGGCATGGGTGTGTTCGTGTGAACGGGCTTGTACATTGATACATCGAAGAAATTCGCTGCGTCCTTTGTCAGCTCGTCGATCTCTTCCCAGGCTTCTGCTTCGAATAATTCCTTACCGCTCTCGTCACGTCCGTGCTTAGCTTTAACATCGTCGGAATTCTTTCTTGCGTTTTCAAGGACTACTGCAACGCCGACGAATGCGGCTGATGCGATAATGACCATGATAGCTACGACTATAATGATCTCGGTGAGGGTAAAGCCCCTCTTGCTAACTCTCATCTTTTTCATATAGATCACGCTCCCTTTAATCAACTTCTTCTTCGCTGATACCTTCTTCAATTGCACGATTGATGATTTTATCATCGACATCAGTAAAATTACTGACATAGGTGACATCGTAGGTGTAAAGGGTACCGTTTTCAAGACCAAGACAGGAGAAACATCCATCCATGTTTCCGAGATAACTCTCCTTGTAAAAAGTCTCCAGGTACTGCCTGAGAAGTTCCATGGATTGAAAGATACGGACCAGAGATACCGCCAGAGATACGTGGATCTTATCGTGAATCCCGAGGTAAGAGACACTTTTATCAAGCGTTCGCAAATATTAGCAGAAATCAGGAATTTCCTTAACGGTCGTGAGTTTATAGAGGTGGAGACGCCCCTTCTTGTGGAAAATGCGGGCGGTGCTGCCGCAAGACCTTTTACGACACATTACAATGCGCTTGACCAGGATATCAATCTTCGTATTTCGCTTGAGCTGTACCTGAAGAGACTTATTGTGGGAGGTCTTGAAAGAGTATATGAGATCGGCCGTGTATTCAGAAACGAGGGTGTGGATACAAGACACAATCCTGAATTTACGCTGCTTGAGCTTTATCAGGCATACACGGATTACAACGGAATGATGGAGATCACCGAGAGTCTTATCCGTGATGTATGTAAAAAAGTAAACGGAACTGCCGTAGTTCCTTACGGGAAGAAGGATGAGGATGGCAATGGCGAGGTGATCGAACTTGATTTTGAAAAGCCTTTTGAGAAGATAACCATGGTGGATGCGGTAAAGAAGTATGCCGGCGTGGATTTTGACACTATTCCCGACACCGCAGCGGCCAAAGCCATTGCCAAAGAAAAGGGTGTGGAGTTCGAGGACAGACATGAGAGAGGAGATATCCTCAGTCTTTTCTTTGAAGAATTCTGCGAGGAAAAGCTGGTGCAGCCCACATTCGTTATTGACCACCCTATCGAGATATCACCTCTTACCAAGAAGAAGCCGGGTTCCAACGGCCTTACGGAAAGATTTGAGCTGTTTGTGGCGGGCAGAGAGCTTGCCAACGCATACTCCGAGCTGAACGACCCTATTGACCAGAGACAGCGTTTTGAGGCTCAGGAAGCTCTGAAAGCGGCAGGAGATGATGAGGCACAGTCTTTAGACGAGGACTTCCTCAACGCACTCGCTTACGGTATGCCGCCTACGGGAGGTGTTGGCATCGGCATAGACAGGCTGGTTATGCTTCTTACAAAT
Organism: uncultured Lachnospiraceae bacterium; assembly: GCA_902764045.1. Lineage (GTDB taxonomy): Bacteria > Bacillota > Clostridia > Lachnospirales > Lachnospiraceae > UBA4285. The sequence continues at coordinate 4,759 of CACWUI010000066.1, read as the reverse complement.
GAGAACAGTATAAGAGACGTGTTGTTGTTCCCCACACTCAAGTCCCTTGGTTAAAAGCTTCCCCGTTAAGGGGGGGCTTTTTTTATCGTGTTTATATAAAAAAGAAACGGAGTTGAGGGGGCCCCTCAGCTCCGTTTCTTATTTTCGCAAAATAGTAATTATCATTTGAGCCATCCACGATTGTCTGCAATATATATTTTTCCTGACAGAGTGAATTTCCTGTTTACTACTAACCATCCGTTATTTCCGAAGTAACTCTTATGCTTCGCGGCGTTACCGTCGGGATTGCTTGTGCCTTTTCCCATTTCCTGAATACCGGTTCTCAGCCACCCGTTAGGGCCGAAATATGACCAGTGCCTGGCGTTATTGCCATCGGGGTTATTTGTACCCTTTCCCATTTGCTGCCAGTTTGTGCGGAGCCAGCCGTTATCTCCGAAATAACTCCAGTGCTCCTTTGTTTCACCTTCTGTTTTTCCCATTTTGTGCCAGCCGGTGTAGATCTTACCGTCATTGCCGAAATAACTCCAATGCTCTTGTTTCTCGCCCTCTGCTTTACCCATTTTGTGCCAGCCCTTGTAGGCAACGCCGTTTTTATAATATTTAAAACCGCCGTTTTCTTTATACCATCCGTTTTTGGATGTCTTCTTTGAAGAGTTCTTTTTATAGATTACCTCAACCACAATATCAGAATCGGTGGGTTTAACGGTTTTTGCCGGAACGGTTTTTATATTGGGAGTGTAGCCGCTTTTGGCAGGCACGGTGACTGATTCAAATGTATGGGTTCCTGACCAGGGGGTCTTAACCTTTTTTCCGTCAGTTGTTATACGGACATAGCGCATAAAAGTCACACTGTTAGACTTGCTTCCTGCAGGGGACTTCTTTCCGTTCTCATCCTGTATGAAATATTTAATGGTTCTTTTTATTGTCCTGGATTCCTCAACAGTTTTGGAAGTATCCTGAGAAAGATAAATGCTCACATCTGCCGGAGGATTGTTAAAGGTTGCTGTGACAGAAGGAATGGTTTCCCTGTCAGGCTTCCAGTTGCCCAGATTGCCACCGAAAAGATCCTTGACTTTAAGCTCCTTAAAGGTGAATTTCATGCTTTTGTTTGAAACATAACCTTTTTGTGAAAGGGGTTTTCCTTTAGTTACAGAGCCATCGTTGTTTTTATAAAAAATGTTTATTTTTCTGACGATCTCATACATATCATTGGTTTTATCAGAGGTGTCTGCCTCCTGTGCCATTGTTATCTGTGGCGCTAATGCAGGTAAAGTAGTGGCAGCTCCTGCCGATAAAATCGCCAAACCGAATAATTTTGCTTTAAATCCTATTGATTTTTTCATATCTTTTCTCCTTAAAAAAGCTTGATTAAAAATCTGTTTTTATTGTGGACGAAGAGCCGTTGATCACCGGGGTATTTTTATTGTAAGTGTTACCCTCGAAGACAATATTATTACCCGCAGAGTCGACCAATACGGAATATCCTTTTCCGGTATTAAAGACGTTGTTTCTTACTGTGACATTTTCTCCCGAAGGACCCTGTTCATATACATTAAAATGTATGCCGCCTATCCCGCCGCTGTAATTAAAGGTGTTATCGGAAATAACCACATCTTTATTTGTGCGGGTCTGGGCGCTTATGGTTATACCGTAAAGAACGGTATTAAAAAATTCATTGTTTTTTATTTCAATGTCTTCTGCCGAATCAATTCCTATGGAGCCGATGCCGCCCTCGTGACCGTTAAAAGTATTATTGATCGCCCGGCAGTGCCTGCTTCTCCAGTCAAAGGTGATGTGCTCATAAAAAGCATTGCTGAATGAGCAGTGATCTACCGTTACATTATCCGGACCGCTGCAGCAAACCCCGATCTTATGTCCGTCAAACATACAGTCCTTAACGGTTATATTGCTTGCTATGCGAAGGGGGGTAAAATCCGACTTTGAAACCCATACGGAATGAACATGTACCCCGCGAAGACCTGTATTTATAAATTTGCAGTTTTTGATAACTGCATTATAATCCACCACATCCTCGTCTTTTGTGTCTGTCTGATAAAAAATACATGCTTTATCGGTTGACTGCTCTCTTGTGTAACTTCCCATAAATGAGACCCCGTCAAAGGTCACATTCTTTCCTTTGACCCGGAATACCGTAAGACCGGGGTGTGTAACGATCATGCCGCCGTCGTCGCCGAGAAAAGTCATGTTATCTTTATCAATAACAATGGTTTCGGAAGTGTTGTATCTTTTTTTGAACTCTACGATATTGCTGCTGTTGATGGCTTTGATGATAGCTTCAGTATCATCAGTGACACCGTCTCCTTTTGCTCCGAAATACTCGGGTCTTACGCCGGCTTTCTTAAGAGTGATCGTTTTTTTCTCTGCCCCTCTGTAGCCTGAAAACTCATTTGCATTTGCTTCAAGCTGTAAGCCGGTGGCTTCATTGATGAGGATATAGGACCCGTCATCATTTGCTGATGCCCACCATTTCTGGGTGCTTTCATTACTTTTTTTACTTAATGAAAGTGCTCCGCCCCTGTCACTTACTCCATTGGCATCAACACTTGTAAAAATGCCGTCGGAATATTTTAAGATCTGATAGTCGCCGGCTAAAGTTCCCTCAAGATAATAGCCGTCATTACCCGAGATCTCATACCAGCCGTTTTTTATAACGGCAGGCGTTGCTGAACTTGCAGGTTCATCAATAAGAGTGCCGAATAATTCCCCGGTAACCTTTGGAGAAAAAGTCACCAGTTGTCCCTGAGAATCAAATAAAAACCAGTCCATTTTTTCCGGGGAGTTCCTTTTTGAGAGATAGTGCCATCCCACAAGGGCATTCCCGTCGGAACCGATATATTTCCATTTCCCTGCATCCTTTGTCCAGCCGGCAGTGCTTTCCGTTACGGTATTATCTTTAGCCGCCTCAGCATGAACCTGTGCGGGCAAAACCGATAATCCCAAACCTAAAAATGCCGGTGCCAATAGTAATAATCTGCCTTTTTTTATCATAAAAACCTCCGTGTAGGAATTATTAACCAAAATTTTCGGCTTTATTATACGCCAAAATACTGTTTTTGTCCCGTAAAATTAACGATTTTCGGTTGAATAAAACCTGAAAAAACAATAAAATGGTTTCATGAATGAAAAATTTTTATTACACAACATAATACTTCCCGGGGATGCCAAAAAAGACGAGATCCCCGAACTTATCTGCAGAGGATCCCTTCCCGGATGGAACGCTGAAAAGCAGGGGTATGTAATTGACGAAGACTGTGATTTCAGTACATATTTCAACAGTTTTTCTCTTTCAAAATGGATGAGGCATTCCATGGCCGACAGCTTTTTTTTGGAACTTAAGATGAAAGGTTCCTTTTGCATTGAACTTTTCGGTTATAAGACGAAAGAAAAAAGGATCATTAAGAAACTTGTATTTTCAGAAAATTATGAGTTAAAAAGAAAATCTTCGGTAAAGCTGGAAATACCCAAAAAAGATTTTAATATCGTATCTTTTACTATTGTGCCCCTGGAGAACACCCTGATCTTTGGCGGGGGGTATTTCTGTCTGGCAGATTCCGAATATATTAAACGTCCCAAGATAGGCATTATTACCACAACCTACAAAAAAGAAGATTACATCAGAAAAAACGCGGAAGGACTTAATCAACAGATTTTTTCCGACGAAAGACTCGCGCCTCATTTCGACTGGCTTATTGTGGATAACGGCGGTTCAAAAGAGCTGGAGGAACTCGAAGACGATAAGATAAGAGTGGTTCACAATCCCAATACCGGAGGCTCCGGCGGTGTGGCAAGAGGCATGATAGAGTCCAATGCACGTGAAGACAGACCTACTCATATAATACTGACCGATGATGATATAGAGTTTATCCGGGGAAGTTTTGAGAGGGTATTTGCCCTGCTGTCTCTTCTTAAGGATGAGTTTAAGGATAACTTTATTGCCGGCGCTATGCTAAGGGAAGACAAGCCATATCTTCAGCTGGAGGATGTGGGACATATGGCGTCAAACGGCTTTTTGGGCGGCATAAAGGATCCTAAGGATTTAAGATTTTTAAGTCGTGTAATATCAAATGAGGACTATATTCCTTACGTTCCCACCCAGTATTCTGCCTGGTGGTTCTGTTGCATACCAATGTCCGTGGCTACACCGGACAATCTGCCCATGCCCTTTTTTGTCCGTGATGATGATGTGGATTATTCCGTTAGAAAGAATGTGGGAGTGATCACTTTAAACGGTATAGGTGTAAGACACGAAAGGTTCTACGACAGATTTTCAGGTGTGAATGAATACTATCTGGGGTTAAGAAATGAACTGATAATACATGCTCTGCATGATGAGTTTAAGGATTACGATATTTTTTATCTTGCAAAGGATGTTCTTAAGCGGGAACTGTACAAATACAATTATAAAGCCGCACGGATGGTCATGAGAGCCATAGAGGACTATCTGAAAGGTCCGGAATTTTTAAAAAACGTAAATCCCGCAAAGCTTCTGCCGGAGATAAAAGCCATGGACAACGAGTACCTTCCTTTAACGGATGAAATAAAAGAGCTTAGGGGTTTTAAGAAATTAAAAAAGCGATACGACTTAAACAGGGCGAAAAAGTTTATTTACGACTATACTTATAACGGTCAGAAATTTATCTCTTTTATTCCTGCAAGAGGAAAAGGCGTGATAGAAAAGGGATGGAAATATTGTGTGGAAAAACAGTTTATGGCAAAGGAAGTTTATTCCATAGATAAA
>CACWUI010000065.1 GCA_902764045.1 uncultured Lachnospiraceae bacterium | reverse complement strand
ATTGTTAAAAAATTTACACTTTAACGCTTTTTTAACGTTAATCGGACTATAATCAAAGAGTAGAAAGGATCCGATGATCTTAAAAACCGTGGCTGTTATATCTGTTTTAGCAGTTATCGCAATGCTGAGGTTCATTTATGGATCATTAGGAAATGTTTAAGGCACAAGTTAAAAAATAATAATCAAAGGAGAAAAATCATGAAAGCAGATCAGATAATCAAAAATGCAAAAATATTTACATCAGACAAGGAAAACCTTCAGGCCGGCGCGCTTGTGGTAAAGGACGGCAAGTTCGTATACGTGGGGGATGAAGCCGGACTTTCAGACTACGAAGGAGAGATAACGGATCTCGGAGGTAAATTTGTCATGCCCGCTATATATGACGCACATGTTCATGTGACCATACCTGTCGGATTCGAGTATGCGGATATGGGGATGCGCGTAGAGGGTAACGGCAAACAGGAAGCGCTGGACATTATGGAAGACTATATCAAAAAGAATCCGGGTGAGGAGCGTTACAGATTCATTCTTGAGAAGAAATTCTTAAACGGCGACGATATCGTAAAGGAGGATCTGGATGCGATCTGTCCTGATGCGGAGCTTTTGATCCAGGAAGGAGAGGGACACAGCATATGGGTAAACTCTAAGATCCTTGCAAAGCACGGAATTAACGATGACACGCCGGATCCCGTGCCGGGTCTTTGCTATTATGTAAGAAAGGACGGTCATGTGACCGGAAATATGTATGAAACAGCCACGGAAGTTCCCGTTATCCTTGACAGCTCCATGGGGCTGACCGATGAGCAGGTTGATGCGGCGCTTAACCGGTGGATAGAGTTTTCTGTAAATGCAGGTGTCAGCGGAGTATTTGACGCCGGTCTACCCGGATTTCCCGAGTTTCATGAGAAGGTCTACAAACGTCTGCGTGATCTGGATGAGGAGGGCAAGCTGCCTGTTTATGTAGACGGCTGTTATGTGGTTACATCCCATAAAGAAGCGGAGAAAGCCCTTAAGGAACTGAAGCGCTTCCGTAGTGAGTACGACACGGAGCACCTGAAGGTACATACCATGAAGATTTTTATGGACGGTACCCAGAAGATTCATACCGCAGCCATGGTAACACCTTACGTTGACACTAATACGGTAGGATCCACCGCATTTACCCCCGAGGAGCTTGCCCAGCTTTTGAAGCAGTTAAATGAGGCGGATCTGGATCTTCACGTTCACACCGTTGGAGAGCGTGCTTCCCGTACCGTGCTTGATGCCGTGGAAATGGCAAAGAAAGAATTGGGGGATGACTTCCATATGAGGGTTACCTGTGCCCATCTGGAGATTCAGGATGACGCAGATCTTGATCGTTTTGAAAAGCTTGGGGTTATGGCGAACTACACGCCCTGGTGGCATGCAGGAGAACCTAAGATCGCAGCCACCTGGCTTGGTGAGGAACGCGCAGCAAAGACATTCCGCTGCAAAACTGTTTGGGACAGCGGCGCTTTGGTTACATGGTCCAGCGACAATATCGTCTTTGGGGACTTCGTGACCTGGAACCCTTATCTTGGCATGGAGATAGGAATGACGCGTAAATCCACCGATAAAACCAATATTTACGAATACGCAAGATGCCCTGAGGTGTTGCCTCCTGCAGACCAGAGGATGAGTATTGAAGAAATGATCCTGGGCTATACCATAAATGCGGCTAAGCAGCTTGGTATAGAGGATGCAAAGGGCTCCATTGAAGCCGGTAAGGATGCGGACTTCCTTGTATTTGACAAGGACCTGCTTACGGCAGAGAAAGAGGGCTTCAGTTACAATAATCCTCAGGAAGTATATTTTGGCGGTAAAAAGGTGAAATGATATAACCGGAAGTGAAATAAGATGAGTGACAGTATGGCTACAATGATAGAAGAAGCAAGAAAGCGCATGGAGGCCATGTATGGTGAAAACCATAAGATTACCGATGGCAATTACGACCCGTCCCTGGCTGTTAAGTGCATCAATGGCACTTTTGTCGGTCAGAAGAAGGATGATGTGATCGCCTTCAGAGGCGTTCCCTATGTCGGCAAACAACCGGTGGGGGAATACCGCTGGAAGGCGCCGGTAGATTTTGCAGCTGATGACGGCGTATATGAGGCGTACTATTTCGGGACAGTTCCCCTTCAGGGTGTGGATCCTCTGCAGATCGGTTCACTTTACCCTGCAAGCGAAGAGTGCCTGTATCTGAACGTATGGAAGCCGGCAGACACGGGAACGGAAAAGAAGCCCGTCATCGTATGGATACACGGCGGGGCTTTTGTGGCCGGCTCTACGGCTGAACCGCGGGAAGAGGGCACCGCATACGTTCAGGAGAACCAGGACATCGTATTTGTTTCCATCGAATACCGGCTTGACGTTTACGGCTTCCTTCATCTGTCTCATCTGCCGGACGGGGCAGACTATCCGGATGCCCAGAATCTGGGGATGATGGACCAGATGATGGCTTTAAAGTGGATCCACGAGAACATCGCCTTCTTCGGAGGGGATCCCTACAACGTTACGCTCATAGGGGAATCCGCAGGTGGATGCAGTGTATGCCTCCTTTCACTGATCGAAGGCTCCCACAAGTATTTTCACCGTATCATATCCCAGAGTGGGTCACCTATGTGCGTGAGATCCACAGAGGAGGCCATAGCATGCACAAATGAATTGATGGAGGCCCTTGGCTGTAAAACAGTTGCCGACCTGCAAAAGATCGCTCCCGAGAAGCTTATAGAGGCATCCTGCAGCATACTGGGACTGCGCATATTCCCGGAAAGGGATGGAAAATATCTGCCGGAGAACCCGTATGATGAGTTTGCCCGGGGGGCTGCAAAGGATATTGCCATCCTTCAGGGCTGCAACAAGGATGAAGGCGGTTATTTTGCATTTGTCTTAGGATCGGAAATCTACAGCGCATTTTCTGCCGACCGAAAAGCTAAGAAGTTGGCTCAGCTCACGGAAGAAGAAAAAGCATTGGTTGAAAGCTTTTGCAATGATCCTGAGAACGAAAGCCCCGGTTATGCAGCTATAACCCGTCTGTTTGAACAGATCATGTTTAAGGCTCCCTTGATGAGGATGTCGGAAAACCAGACCATGGGTGGCGGCAGATCTTATACCTATTACTTCACGCCGGAATCTTCAGTGCCTGATATGCACTGCGCGCATACCATAGAGATTTCCACCGTGTTCAACCATCCGGAGGAGAATCTCATCACGGGAAGGATATTCGACGAGACTTTCTCGAAGACGCTGCGCAGGATGTGGATCCAGTTTGCCAAAACAGGCGATCCCTCTCTGACTGCTGACATTTCCCCAGACGGCAAGGCGCATGAGTGGCCGCTTTATGACCTGGAGAACAAGCAGGTGATGGTTTTTGATGAATTCGACATCCATCCTGCAAAGGAGTCTGAGGTTAAGATCGTGGATTGGGACAGAACCTATTTCCTGACCAAATATTATATGATCTGACTATCATGAAACTGTCCGGTACCTGTATGGGATACAGCAGGACTTTTTAAAGTATTTTTAATCAATTAGGAGGTACTTATCAATGAGTGATGTATACAGCAATTACGGCGAAAATAAGCAGATCACAGATGGAAATTACGATGAATCTCTTGCGGTCAGGTGCAACAACGGTACCTTCGTCGGCAAGGAGACAGACGGGTTGATCATCTGGAAGGGCATCCCTTACGCAACTCAGCCACTGGGGAAGCTTCGTTGGAAGAAGGCGCTTCCTGCCGCAGACGATGACGGCGTGTACGATGCGACAAAGCCCGGACACGTCCCCATTGGACCCATGAATGACTCTATGGGAACTGCGGAGTTCGGCGAGGACTGCCTCGTGCTGAACGTATATTGCAATACCGGCTGTACTGACAGCAAAAAGCCGGTCATGGTGTGGATCCACGGCGGCGGTTTCTGTGCAGAATCCCAGGCGTCGCCTCTCTACGACCTTACCAATATTTCTAAACAGTATCCGGATATCTTGTTCGTATCCATCGACTACCGGCTCGGTTTCCTGGGATTCATGAATTTCGAACGGGTTCCGGGGGGGGAGAACTTCAAGGAGGCAGGAAACCTTGGTCTGCTGGACCAGCTTGAGGCTCTCAGGTGGGTACAGAAAAACATCGCCGCTTTCGGCGGAAATCCGGACAACGTGACGATCTTCGGCGAGTCGGCAGGATCGGCAAGTGTAACGTTCCTTCCGCTCATCGACGGAAGTGAAGGGCTCTTCAGGAGAATTATCGCCCAAAGTGCCAACGTTGCTTATTGCGAAACGATGGAGCACGGCATCCATGTTACGCAGAACTTTCTGGCTGCAACGGGATGCCAGACCATGGACGAGCTCATGGCTCTCACCACCGGGGATCTTGTAGACGCCTATATGAAAGCAGGTGCTATTGACAAGAATTGCCTTCTCGGATTTGCCAACTTCCCGCTTCTTGACGGCGTTACACTGCCTGAGGACCGGGCTGAATTGTATGAGATGTGGGGAGACGAAAAGAGGGCCGGGATCGATATGATAATCGGGTCTAACCTGGACGAGATCAGGTACTTTATTCCTACCGAGGGCGGCGAAGAAGGCTTCCTCGACACACTGAGGTGGATCGCAAAGAGGGACCGTGCGATGCTAAATGACAAGGAGAAGGCTATGTACGACGAGTTCATGGCCACGCTCGCAAACGAAAGCGAGGGGAAGAGGCTTGAGCAATACTGCAACGACATTAACTTCCGTGCCGGCAACACCAATATGGCCATCAGGCATTCTGCCGCCGGCGGCAACACCTACATGTATTTCGTCAGGAAGCCGGTGACAACCCCGTATCTTGGCGTGATACACGCGGCCGAGCTACCGTATCTTTTCGACACTAGCATACCGGACCCCATGGGGAGCGGAGAGCTTGTTTCCACCGAAGATTGCGAGTTCCGCCATGTAATAAAAGAGATGTGGATCAACTTCGCCCGGACGGGTAACCCCTCCACTGACAAATACGAGTGGAAGAAGTTTTCGGGGGACGACCGCCAGACGATGGTTTTCGACGATGCCATCGGCTTGCAGAAGGATATTTTCGGAAGACGTGAGGACCTGATGATGTCATGGGCAGAGCGCCTCGGAAACGGATCGTCCAAGAGGGTATGCTAAGTCAGAAGATATATGAGCTATGTAAAATAAGGAGAACTATACAATGAGTGAAATGAAAAGGGAATTTAAGGATATGGCCATTTACGAGCCCTACGATAACCTGAACAGCGAGATCACGGGAGACTATGACAAGACCCTTGCGGTAAAGTGCGTGAACGGAACATTTGTCGGAACCGAGGAGAACGGGGTCGCATCGTGGCTGGGCATCCCCTACGCAAAGCCGCCGGTGGGCGGGCGCCGCTTCAAGGCACCGGAGTATGTGGACGCGGACGAAAGGGTCTTCGAGGCCAGGTACTGACGAAGTATTACTGCATTTAAAAAAAATTGCCTGTAAAGGAGAAAAAATGTTAGATCATTTAAAGAAATGTGCAGGATCACATTTTAGTCTGACGAGTAAAGACATAGGAGAATATTCAGATATGAAAGGTCGCGGTATGCGGTTCCATACGAAAGTATATGATGCAAAGAACTGTGGCAGTCTGTGTCTGATGGAGATGAAGGCAGCAGCCGGACTTATGCGGATGGAGACCGGCGTTTTTTCACCAACAGATCTGGATGGTCCTATATTAAGCTTTGATCATATAAAAGCTGTAGGTAAGGAAACACTTATTATAGAACTGTATGACTGCACATTTTCACATCCTGCATTTGATGAGATCGAAGAAGTAAAAAAAAGATATGAAAGTATACCGGATTATGATCCCGGTCAGCACTGGTATGATGCCATGCGTCTTCCTGTCTCTGTTTTCAAGCAGGGGCGAAAGGTAACGGAGGAAATGTCAATGTTGTTTAAGGATTACAGTGACATTTATTTCCGGCTGCTTGAGAGGTGCTTACCGTGCGATCCGGATGAAAAAAAGAAATGCAATGGTGAGTTTGTAAACGGACTGCTTTCAAATGGCGGTCCCGCAGTGGATACCTTCCGGAAGATGATGGGGGACGAGAAGACGGAAACTTTCCTGCGAAACTATATGTTTTGCAGTTGCTGATGAAAAAGTAGGTGAGTTAAAATGCTTCAATTTCTGATTCTGTTGTTTGTTGCTCTTGGTGCCAGTGCCCTGGGGTTTAAAAAATATGTTTGGTTTATTTCCATCGGATATGGTCTGGCGATATCGGCAATAGCCATCACTTTGCTTATAATGTTCAACGGACGGATCGACGGCGGTCTTATACTGATGTGCATTTTGCTGATCATTTACGGAGGCAGGCTTGCAGGGTATCTGGCATACCGGGAACTGCGGATTCATTCCTATAACAAAAAAATGGTAGGAGAGATAAAGGACGGAAAGGACATTTCCATCGGCGTCAAATGCGCGATCTGGGGTACGGCTGCTCTTCTCTACGTTTGCCAGACCTCGCCGGTGCTGTTTAATCTCCAGAACGGGATCGGAACAAACGGAGGCGTGGTGGTAGGTATTATACTGGCTATTATAGGAATTTCGCTGGAAATCGTTGCCGATTTTCAGAAAAATGCTGCAAAGAAACATAATCCCCATCGTTTTGTGGATACAGGACTTTTCAGGTTCGTGCGTTGTCCCAACTATCTGGGGGAGCTT
>CACWUI010000064.1 GCA_902764045.1 uncultured Lachnospiraceae bacterium | reverse complement strand
GTTCAGCGATTTGAGGGGCTTGTTATATTTTACCGATGCCCTGGGGATATTTCCCGAAAAAGAACCGGAATTTAAAACGGCGTTTATTATAATGCCGCAGGAAGACGACATACCCAAGATACCTGACTGGGCAATAGGACGTATGGTAAGCAGAGACGATTTGGAGGAAGCATAAATGAACATAAGAGAAGCAAAGGAACAGATAAAGCAGTCGGTTAGCATTTATCTTGCAAAGGATGATTTTGGTAATTATAAGATACCCATCGAAAAACAGCGTCCTATCTTTCTTATAGGCGCTCCGGGTATAGGCAAGACTGCCATCATGGAGCAGATAGCGAAGGAGCTGGACATAGCCATAGTTTCATATTCCATGACCCACCATACAAGACAAAGTGCGTTGGGACTTCCCTTTATTGTTAAGAAAAATTTTCAGGGTGAGGAGTATGACGTATCCGAATATACCATGAGTGAGATTATTGCTTCTGTATATGAGAGTATGGAAAAAAGCGGTAAAAAAGAAGGCATCCTTTTCCTTGATGAGATAAACTGCGTATCTGAGACACTTGCTCCCTCCATGCTGCAGTTTTTGCAGTACAAAACCTTCGGTAATCACCGTGTTCCCCAGGGCTGGGTGATCTGCACCGCCGGCAATCCCCCGGAATATAACCGTTCCGTTCATGAGTTTGACGTGGTGACCATGGACCGTTTGAAGGTAATGGAAGCTGAAGCTGACTTTGAGACATGGAAGATATATGCCGACAGTAAGAATCTCCACAAGGCCATTATGAGTTATCTGGATATAAAGCAGGATGATTTTTATCATATCGAAAACACAGTAGACGGTAAGGTGTATGTTACAGCAAGAGGATGGGAGGATCTTTCCGAGGCCATTTATCTTTATGAGGAAAAGGGCTTTAAGGTGGATGAGGCACTTATAGGGCAGTATCTAAGAGATAAGCGAGTGACGGGAGAGTTTGCCACATTTTACGAGCTTTACGAAAAATATAAGGCTGACTACGGAATAAGAAAAATGCTGGAGGCAGGTGCGGATGAAAAAATCGTGAGCCGTGCAAAGGAAGCGGCATTTGACGAACGCACCACGGTTATGGGACTTATTATTGAGGCACTTCGTCCCGGGATTCGAGATAACGTAGAAAAGATGAGTGCATATAAGTCGCTTTTTGAGAATTTGCAAAAGATCGCTCCCGATGGTGACATAGCAGGGGACCTTGCTCATTTATTAGAGGAAGAAGAGATTGCGCTCTTAAAAGAGCAGTCCGCAAACGGCCTGTCTTACTCAAGAAAGAGGGAGAGTCAGATAAAGGAAAATTTTATTGAGGCAAGCATACAGGCAATTAAGCTGGCCGGTGTTCAGGGGCAGCCGGCATTTGATTTTTTAAAGAAGAACTTTAATGAGGAAATATCAAAGGCTAAGAGTGAGGCTGAAGGCATATTAAAAGAACTGGAAAATGCCTTTGATTTTACGGAGAGAGCCTTCGGAGATGAAAATGAGATGCTGCTTCTTATCACTGAACTTACCGTAAACCCTTACGCGGCAAGATTTATCAGTGAGAACGGATGTGACAAATATTTCCAATACAATCAAAAACTGATGCTTCATGAAAGAAGCAAGAACTTAAGGGAAGAGATACAGGAATTTAATCGGATTCAGGAAGAAAACAGGAATAATGCAGGAACCGGTATTTGAATTTGAAGATTATAAAGAGGGGATCATTCTCACAAGATTTCTTGAAGGGCCCGGAGAGTTGGATATACCTTCTTATATATCCGGCAAAAGGGTTGTGGCTATAGGCCCCGAATGCTTTAGGGAGAATGGTATCATGCTTACTGTGATCAGGGTGCCTGAAACTGTCAGAGAACTGCAAAATGATGCCTTCGCTTATACGGTATGCCTTGAAAGACTTGAACTGCCGAAAGATCTTGAGATAATAGGAGCCGATTATCTTATAGCATCCGGCCTTCAGGAGGCTTTTATTCCTGCAGGGGTAGATCGAATAGACAGGCCGGAACTTATAGACAGAAGCTTTAAAGTTTCTCCTGATAATAAGAAATATTTTACGGACGGGTACGGTCTGTATGAGCGGGATGGTGATTTTGTCCGTCTTGTGGCGGTAAATGCATCGGAGACAAAGAAGCGATACGAGATATATGCCGGGACAAGGGAGATAGCACTGAACGCTCTTCGTGATGCGGCGGCGATCGAAATGCTCGTTATACCGGAATCTCTTACGGTGATAAAAGAAGGAACCCTTTCATATAACGGCGGCGTGGTAAATGAAAACAAGGGTGTAAAATCTGTTGCCGTTTCGCCTGATAATCCGGTTTTGCAGCCGGTGTCGGATATGCTTTGCCGGAGAGAGCAGGACGGGACATTAAGGGTGCTGAGATATTTCGGAGGGGAAAAGGCGGCTGTACCTGAAAATACAGGCGTGATAGGATTTGAGAGTTTTAAGAATACAGGTATAAAGGAACTTGTGATACCTGATAAAAGCATACAGATAAAACCCGGTGCATTTTCAGGGTGTCTTTTGGAACGTGTACTCATCGGTGATACTTTAGTAAGCTTTGGCGATGAAGACAGGTTTACAAGAGAAATCTTTCTTGAGGGATTTGGTAAAGACGGTAAGATATATGACTTTACCGTATTGGATGATTTTTTATCGGATCAGTACCTTACCCCGGGACGCATCGCAATGATCGCTGTTCGGTTAAAGAATCCGAAAGATCTGTCTGATGAAAAAAAGTCGGGGCTTAGAACAAAGATATCAGATTCTCTGGCAGAAGCGATCGAAATGCTTTCCGAAACAAGAGATGTCATGACCATAGAGTCCATGGGAGAACTTGGTTTTTTCACCAAAGATAATATCGACGGACTCATAGACCTGATGAGCAGAACTGATAAAAAGGAATTAACTGCCTGGTTTATGTCTTATAAAAATGTGCATTTTAAGGATACGAGCGGGTTTGATCTTAAACTTTAAGTCTTCGTCCCTTTAAACTTCAATATAAGAAAGTTTATCAACAGCGTTACGCCGGTCAATGCCGCAAGACAGAGTATGATAAAGATCAAAGGATAATCATGCACCTGGAAAAATGGATACGGTCCGGAAACAACACGGGTTATATTCAGCACCATCAAAATAAATGTGTAGACAAAGGTAAGGTACAGCATTTTAAAATGCTGTCCTTTTTTTAAATTGCTGTTATCCTCTAAAAAGACAAAAGAAACAAACGACAATACCGGATTGATTATATGCTGTATTGATGCTGCATCCTCGATCAGAAGAAAAGCCGGGTTCATGCCGGCATACATGGCCATGGGAAGCAGAAGGCAAAAAACCACCACAAGAGTAAAGGAGAGCATACAGGTCGCATAATATCTGAGAACCGGGCGTGCTTTTTGGAATTTCTTAAATCCTGTAAATGCAGACCACACAAAAATAAATCCTGCCACCATGCCCAAAAGGTTGCTCAGGACCGTATAATAACTCAAAGCAGAAAATCCCCGTTCGGGAATATTGATGATCACGATAACAAGCTCTGAGACAAATATAAAAAGATTAAATATTATCGCGATAACGGTTCGCGCAGATATGGATCTCATAAGATTAATTATATGCCTTTGGCAAGAAAAACACAAAGGAGAGATGTGATTAAACCATAAGTTCAATGCATATATCATCAAACAAAAATTCTATGTGTTATAATATCAAAAAAAACGGGGTGCAGATATGTCAGTACATTTTATATTGGGCCCTTCGGCAGAGGTACGGTCAAAAATCATATATGAGCATGCGGTGAAAGCGGCGGAAAACCCTGAAAAAAGGGTTCTTGTTATTGTGCCGGAACAGTACACATTGGACACCCAGAGAGGGCTTATCGCGGCACATCCCCGCCATGCCCTTCTTAATATCGATGTGGTGAGTTTCAACAGACTGGCATATAAGGTCCTCGGAAAAGCAGGCGGGGGAAATACGCCTATTATCAGAGACAGCGGAAAAGCCATGATAATACGAAAGATACTTAAGAGGTGCGAAAGATCTCTTAAGTTTTTTGCGCCTAAAATGCGAAAACGCGGTCTTGTTTCCGAAATGAAATCCATTATTTCCGAATTTGACCAGTATGGCATTAATAATGAAACGCTTAATGAACTGACAGAAAATATTAAGTCAGGGAAAAATGACAGACTATCCTTAAAATTAAGCGATATTGCCCTTGTGTCTGATGAATTTCACAGAGAAATTGAAAGCCGTTTTGTGACACAGGAGGAGCTGCTTGATGTATTAAAAAGAAAGCTTGATGAAACAGGGTTTCTTAATAACAGCTCACTGTTTTTTGACGGTTTTACGGGATTTACCACCACCCAGTACAGACTGCTGGAGACTCTTATAAGACAGGCTGAAAGAGTTGAGATTGCGGTGTCCTATGACAGAGAGACCACAAGATCGGGTGAGAGCGATCCCGGATCCGGAAACCTGTTTTTTATGAGCGATGATTTCATGAACCGTGTCACAGATGCTGCGGCCCATGTAAATGTTAAAGTGGGCGACAGTGTGTTTTGCAAAGGACCCGTTGAAAGCAAAGCGCCGGGAGATCTGGAATTCTTAAAACACCACATTTTCAGAAAAGATGCTGCCGGGTCTGTATATGATGGCGCATCAGAGGGGATCATACTTACCGAAGCTGCTGATGCAAGAGAAGAGATATCCGTTGTGATAAATAAGATATATGAGCTTACAAGAAACGAAGGATACCGTTACAGGGATATTGCCGTTGTTACGGAGGATACGGAAAAGTACGGTGATATGGCATATAAGCTTATGCGACATAATGATTTTCCCGTGTTTCTTGATCAGAGAAGATCCGTTTCGGAAAATCCTTATATAGAAAATATCAGGTCTCTTTTACAGATAGTACTAAAAGGCTGGACATATGAGAATGTATTCCGCTTTTTAAAAACAGGATTTTCCGATATGGATAAAAATATGACTGATCTCCTTGATAATTATTGTCTTGCAGCCGGGATCAACACTAAGACCAAATGGAAAAAGAAATGGGAAAATCCTACAAGAAAACAGAGGAAAGACGCGGAAGGAAACAGAGTTCCCTTTTATGATCTTGATGTTCTGAATGAACACAGAAAGACTGTTGTTTCACTTATAGAGACATTTGAAAAAAATATAAAGAAGACGGAAGACGTAAAGGGAATGACTGATGTTGTCAGAAATCATCTGGCGTCAGAGTTTTTTGGCTTTGAGGAAGGCAGTATTACTGACAGGATCTCAAAAAAAGTTGATGAGATCTTAGATGAGACAGAGGAGCTCTTCGGAGATGAAAAGGCGGATACGGAAGAATTTGCTGAAATTCTTGATGCTGCCTTCGAAGAGTTGTCTTTGGGATTTATCCCGCCCACCGTTGACTGTATCACCATCGGTGATATTGAAAGAACAAGACTTACCAATATAAAAGCACTGTTTGTGGTAGGTGTAAATGAGGGCGTGATCCCGAAGGGCAATGAAGATGCCGGCATTCTCACCCAGGCAGAAAGACTTAAGATAGCCGAAAATAACATCATACTTTCTCCTACAAATAAAGAAAAAGCCTTTATTCAAAGATTTTATCTTTATCTGCTTTTTACAAAACCCTTTGAAAAGCTGTTTATTTCATATTCTAAAAAAGACTATGACGGAACGGCTCTTGCACCGTCGTCTCTTATTAAGAGTATCAGAGATATGTTCCCGGGACTTAAGCCCTTAGGAGTGGATGAGGGGACAAGGAAAAGCTTCCAGATATGGCTTCCGGAAAGCAGGACTGTTTGGACGCCTGATCATTTCCCTGTAAATCTTTCGACAGGTACGGCTGAATTACTTTACGGGAAGCGCCTTAAAGGAAGCGTATCTTCGTTAGAAAAATATGCAGGATGTCCTTTTTCTTATCTTTTAAGTTCGGGTCTTAAGTTAAGTTCCAGGGAGATATACGATTTTAATACGGCTGATTTCGGAACTGTTATACATGTTGTTTTAAAGAATATTCTTACGGTATGTGTTTCGAATAAAAAAAGCATTACGGATATAGAAGAAGGCGAACTTATAAGACTTGTTAATGAAGAAACGGAAAAGACCTGCGAAGACTTTTTTATTCTAAAGGAGAACGGCAGGAAAGGATTTATCAGGCAAAGGATAAATGAGCTTTCACTTGTAAGTGCCAGAACAATAGGTGAACAGTTAAAAAGGGGTGCCTTCAGACCGGATCTTTTGGAGCATCCCTTTGCTATAAAAAGAAAACTGACCGGGGACAGAGAGTTTATCTTTAACGGAGTTATAGACCGTGTGGATATTGCCGAATCCGGTTCCGGTGTCCATGTAAGAGTAGTTGATTATAAAACTGGAAACCGTGATTTTGATCTGGAAGGGGTTTATTACGGAAGGCAGATCCAGCTTATCAATTATCTGGGGGCTGCCGTTGAAGTGGAGAAAAAAAGATATAAAGGTAAGACGGTCATTCCCTCCGGCATGCTTTATTACAATATAAACGATCCCCTGATCGATCAGGAAGATGTAATTTTAGATGATGATCAGATAGAAGAAAAGAGACTTGAAGAGCTTCGCATGCCCGGCGTGGTAAGGGCGGACAATGAAACGGTGGAACTGACTGATATTGACGCAACAGGTGAGGTTGTGAAATGTATCCGATATGATAAAGGGGAACTTAAATCCTCCGATAATCTTTATGAAAGTGAAAAACTGGAGCTATTGGGAGAGTACGGTTCAAAGATGATGAACCGGATGGCAGAAGAAATACTGGACGGCAGCGCAGACGTTAACCCTCTTATCGATCTTAAGGATGTTAAAAATGAAATTGGAGAGAAAAAGAGTGCCTGTGCATACTGCGAATACGGAAGTGTCT
>CACWUI010000063.1 GCA_902764045.1 uncultured Lachnospiraceae bacterium | reverse complement strand
AAGGTCGAAGAGGGCAGACAGGCTTATGTGATATGCCCCATGGTGGAAAAGGGTGAAAATGAAAGCCTTGAAAATGTATGCGACTATGCCGGGACGCTGCAAAAAGAACTTGGACCGAATGTAAAAGTGGGGGTTATGCACGGTCAGATGAAGTCTGATGAAAAAGTACAGGTTATGTCCGATTTTGCGGAAAATAAAATAAATGTGCTGGTATCCACCACTGTGATCGAGGTGGGGGTGAACGTGCCAAATGCCACGGTTATCATGATAGAGAATGCCGAAAGGTTCGGTCTTGCCCAGTTGCACCAGCTGAGAGGAAGAGTGGGCCGCGGATCCGAGGAGTCCTTTTGCATTTTCGTATCGGATGCGGAAAATGAGGATGCAAAAAAAAGGCTGGAGATAATCAGCGGGACAAATGACGGCTTTGAGATCGCGGAAAAAGATATGGGGCTCAGAGGCCCCGGGGATTTCTTCGGAGTACGACAGAGCGGGGAACTGAACTTCATTCTTGCAGATCCCGCAAGAGATAAAGTATTGCTTGATGAGGCCGTAAAGACAGCAAAGATGATACTTGAGGAGGATCCCCGGTTGGAAGGTGTAAAATATTCACTGCTGCGCGAGAGGCTGATCGAATATAAGGACAGGGAAAGCGATAATGTGAATCTGTGATTTCTTCAGACAATAGTCCCTCCCCCTACGACGGTATCACCGTCATAAAGAACAACGGCCTGTCCTTTGGCGATGGCACGTTGGGGTTCATCAAACATCACACGTATCCTGTCGGGAGCAGTCTGCATTACAACAGCAGGCTGCTCTTTTTGATTGTATCTTGCCCTGGCTTTGACCTTTAGTTCACCCTTTATCTCAGGAATGCTGATAAGATTGATATCAACAGCCTCAAGCTCACGGGTAAAAAGTTCGTTATCACGGGCGAGGGTGACCGTATTCCTGACAGGATCCTTATCAAATACATACATAGGCTCGCCAAATGAGATACCCAGACCCTTGCGCTGTCCGATGGTATATCGTATAAGCCCCTGATGTTGTCCGATGACATTTCCCTGCAGATCCAAAAAATCACCGGGAGGATAGACCTTACCCGTATAAAACTCTATGAAATCAGTATAATCCTGACCTTTAACAAAGCAGATATCCTGGCTTTCCGGCTTTCCGGCATTTGCCAAACCGTTTTCCGAGGCTATGCGCCGGACCTCGTCTTTAGAGAGTTTCCCCAAAGGGAAAACACACCTGGAAAGCATATCCTGTGTAAGGGAATAAAGAACATAGGTCTGGTCCTTATGCTTATCCGCCGCCTTTTTTAAGAGCCATCTTCCGGCGGCATCGTCAAACCCAACCTGTGCGTAATGACCTGTGGCCACATGATCAAAGCCCAGGGCCTCCGCCCTTTCCACAAGTCGTCCGAATTTAAGATACCTGTTGCAGTCAATGCAGGGATTGGGAGTTGCCCCGTTCTCATAGGCTGCCACAAACCTGTCTATAACATTTTCTTTGAATTTCTCCTGAAGATTAAAAACCCTGTAGTCAATACCGATCTTTTTACAGACATTTTCCGCATCGGAAATATCAGCGGCAGAACAGCAGCTTTTTTCCACAGGCAGACCTATATCCTCATTTTGAAAAAGATTCATGGTGGCGCCTATGCATTCATGACCCGCCTGTTTTATAAGAAGGGCGGTGACGCTTGAATCCACACCGCCGCTCATTGCGATCAATACTTTTTTATTCATGATACCCGCTTCCTTTTGTTGAATAATTATATGGAAAAACCGGAGCAATCTCAAGGGTACTTTTATTTCTTTACCGTAAACCGGTTTCGTGGTATTCTGAAACGAGTAAATGTAAAGGAGAAAACCCATGAAAGTAAACGCATATCTGACTGATGGTTTTGAAACGGTGGAGGCTCTTGCAGTGATCGATGTTTTAAGAAGAGCCGGAGTTGAGGTGGAGACAGTTTCCGTAACAGGAGAAAAGGATGTAAAAAGCGCGCAGGATATAATCGTAAAGGCGGACAGGCTTTTTGAAAAAGGGGGAGAGTCCGCTGATGCGGTCTTCCTTCCGGGAGGACCCGGGTCCCTTGCCTTTGAGGAAATGAAGGATCTGAAAGAAGTTGTACTCTCGCATGCAGATGATGGTAATATCGTGGCGGCGATCTGTGCCGCGCCTGCGGTTCTGGGGCACTGGGGCCTTCTTAAAGGTAAAAATGCCACATGTTTCCCCGGCTTTGAAAAGGATCTTACGGGAGCAAAGGTGCAAAAAGCCCCTGCCCGTGTAGTGGCAGACGGAAATATCATCACTGCCAGAGGCATGGGGACGGCCATAGATCTTGGTCTTGCACTTGTGGGGAAGCTGGTCGGAGAAGACAGGGCCGAAAGTTTGGGGGCAGACATACAGTACATAGATTAAAAAACATATGAAAAGACTATTAAAAAAAATAACGGCGGCAGGTCTGTGCGCATTTGCCGTAGGCAATATACCTTTTGTCTGCAGCGCCGATGAGACTATAAAGGCAGTAAATCCCGAGTCTACTTTTTTGAATATAAAAAGCCGACCGGTGATCTCGGAAAATTACAGAAAAATAGAAAATATCGCCTCGGAGTATGCCGTGCTCTTAGATGAGGATACTAATACGGTGCTTGCGGGCAAGGGTGCTGCAAGGCGTGTGTATCCCGCATCTCTTACAAAGGTGCTGACCCTTATAACGGCGCTTGACATGGTTGAAGACACGGCAGCTACTGCGCAGGTAACCAATGAAGAGCTTTCCGGTCTTTATGCAAGAGAGGCTTCACTGGCGGGCTTTGCGGCAGGGGAAGAGGTGGCTTTTAAAGATCTGCTCTACGGACTTATCCTGCCATCCGGGGCAGACGGAGCCCTGGGTATAGAAAAGGCTGTGGCGGGAAGCAGGGATCTTTTTTCCGTTATGTTGAATATCGAAGCCCTTAAGCTTGGTCTTAAGGACTCGAAATTCTCCGAAAGCACGGGACTGCATAATATTAATAATTATTCCACGCCTCTGGATCTTGCGGTGATCTTTGATCATGCACTGGATAATAAGATCGCAAGGGAGGTGCTCAGTACCCCTTATTACAAGATGGAAAATAATGAGAAGCATCCGGAAGGACTTGAAATGTGGAGTCATGCCTTTTCCTACATGAGCGGTGTGGACATGGGTGGTTTTACTATTACCGCCGGAAAGACCGGATACACGGGAGAAGCTAAGGTGTGCATGATGACTGAGGCCGAAAAAGACGGGCACAGATATATACTTGTTACGCTTTTTGCACCCAACAGCAAGACCATGTGCGAGGATCATATCAATATTTATAAAGAATATACAAAACAGTAAACAGTTTTTATTTGTGGAAATCAAAGAGTTATGATACAATACACAAATACGTGAACTTTTATACGTTTGAATCACAAAAGAATCAAGGAGGACGTTTGCGACTATGGAAGTAAAAGTCGAACAAATGGGTGAGAAAAATATGTATCGCCTGACTATCGAAGCTACCGCTGAGGAGTTCGAGAAAGGTGTTGCGAGAGCATATGAGAAAAATAAAGGGAGACTCAGTATTCCCGGTTTCAGAAAGGGAAAGGCTCCCCGCCAGATCATTGAGAAGATGTACGGAAAGAACTTCTTCCACAATGATGCGGTAGATGAGATCGTGCCTGAGCTTTATGAGAAGGCTGCGGCAGACAGTGATCTTGATATTGTATCCAAACCTTCCCTTAAGGTAATTAAGATGGATGAGGAAAAGCCCCTTGTATTTACGGCTGAGGTAGCTGTAAAGCCTGAGGTTAAACTCGGCAATTATAAGGGGATAGAGATTTCCAAGCATGACACAGAGGTTACCGATAAAGAGGTGGAGGATGAGATCGAAAAGGTCAGAAATACCAACGCAAGAGTTGTTGAGGTTACGGACAGACCTGTTCAGGAAAAGGATATCACCACTATCGACTTTGAAGGAACCATTGACGGAGTGCCTTTTGAAGGCGGTACCGGAAAGGATTATCCGCTGACCATAGGATCCCATACTTTTATCGATACCTTTGAGGATCAGCTTGTAGGTATGAATAAGGGTGACGAAAGAGACGTTAAGGTTAAGTTCCCCGAGGAATATCATGCAGAGTCTCTTAAGGGTAAGGATGCGGTTTTCCATGTTACCTTAAAGGAGATAAAAGAAAGACAGCTTCCCGAAGTGGACGATGACTTTGCAGTGGACAACGGCTTCGACAACGTTCAGGCTTACAAAGATTCCATTAAAAAGAGTCTTAAGGAAAACAAAGAATCCCAGGCAAAGAATGCAAAGGAAAGAGAGATCCTTGACGTTATCATCGAGGGTACTGAGATAGATATTCCCCAGGCCATGGTGGATACACAGGCCAACAAACTGGCGGGAAACATTCAGAGAAACATCCAGCAGCAGGGCATGAGCTTTGACCAGTATCTTAAGTATATGGGTATCACTCCCGAAAAATTCATGGAGGATCTTAAGCCTGAGGCCATAAAGAGGATCCAGCAGAGACTTACTCTTGAGGCGATTGCCAAGGCTGAGAACATGGAAGTTACGGAAGAGGAATTCCTTGAAGAAAAGAAGAAGGCAGCAGAGGGATACCAGCTTGATCTTGAAGACTTTGAGGTTGCCGTGGGAGATGACTTCAAGGAAGAGATCCGCGGGGATGTGGCTATCCGTAAGGCTCTTGAGTTTATCGTAAAAGAAGCCGTAGAGACCGAAAAGAAAAAGGAAACAAAAGCAAAGGAAGGATCTAAGTCCGAAAAATCAGAGGCAGAAGAGAAGCCCGCTAAAAAGACTACTGCCGCTAAAAAGACTACTGCAGCCAAGAAGACCACTGCAGCTAAAAAGACTACTGCAGCCAAGAAGACCACTGCGGCTAAGAAGACTACTGCAGCCAAGAAGACTACTGCAGCTAAGAAGACTACCGCAAAAAAGACAACTGCAAAAGCATCTGAAAAGGATGACTGATTTTTATCCGGTGGGGGTGAACGAATATGCCATTAGTACCTTACGTCATTGAGCAGACAAGCAGGGGAGAGCGTTCATACGACATTTACTCAAGACTGCTGAATGACAGGATTATTTTTCTCGGTGAAGATGTAAATGATACTACTGCAAGCCTTGTGGTAGCGCAGCTTTTATTCCTTGAGTCAGAGGATCCGTCCAAGGACATAAACCTTTACATAAACAGTCCCGGAGGTTCTGTTTCTGCGGGATTTGCCATATATGACACAATGCAGTATATTAAGTGTGATGTGTCTACCATATGTATTGGTATGGCGGCAAGCATGGGAGCCTTTCTTCTTGCAGGGGGAGCCAAAGGAAAAAGACTTGCTCTTCCCAATTCGGAGATCATGATACACCAGCCCTCCGGAGGTGCAAGAGGTCAGGAGACGGAGATTCGTATTGCCGCGGAAAACATCTTAAAAACAAGAAAAAAGCTTAATCAGATACTTGCCGAGAACACGGGCAAGCCCTACGACGATATAGAGCGTGACACAGAGCGTGATAATTACATGACTGCTGCGGAAGCTCTTGAATACGGGCTTATTGACAAAGTTGTGGAAAACAGAGGCAAGTGATCCGTTTTGATCATATTAAAGGGGCTGTGCATTACACGGTCCCTTGTTTTAGCTGATACGCTGTATGCGATAAAAGGAGAAATATGGCAGGAAAGAAAAATGACGAAGAGCTTCGCTGTTCGTTTTGCAACAAAAAACAAAGCCAGGTAAAAAAACTTATTCAGGGTCCCAACGGGGTATATATCTGTGATGAGTGCGTGGATATATGCGGTGAGATCCTTGAGGAGGAATTAGGGGTTTTTGACGGGGAAGAAACAGCCGGCACAGGCGAGGAGATCAACCTTTTAAAGCCCAGGGAAATAAAGGAATATCTGGACGAGTATGTTATCGGACAGGACGAGGCAAAAAAAGCTTTATCCGTAGCCGTTTATAATCATTATAAAAGAGTCCTTATGCAAAATGAGGACGAGGTGGAGATCCAAAAAAGCAACATCCTTCTTATAGGCCCCACCGGTTCAGGCAAGACCTTTCTTGCCCAGAACCTGGCAAAGCTGCTTAATGTGCCGTTTGCAATTGCGGATGCCACCACCCTTACGGAAGCCGGTTATGTGGGAGAGGATGTTGAAAACATTCTTTTAAAGCTTATACAGGCTGCTGACAATGATATAGAAAAAGCCCAAAGAGGCATCATATACATTGACGAAGTGGACAAGATAAGCAAAAAATCCGAAAATGTATCCATCACCAGAGATGTGTCCGGTGAGGGCGTTCAGCAGGCGCTTCTTAAGATACTTGAAGGTACCGTTGCCAATGTGCCCCCTCAGGGCGGAAGGAAGCATCCCCAGCAGGAGATGCTTCCCATAGACACCACGGATATTTTATTTATCTGCGGAGGTGCCTTTGACGGTCTTGAAAAAGTGATCGAGAACAGACTGGGTAAAAACACCATAGGCTTCGGTTCGGATGTTAAAGCCAAAGGAAGCGTTGACATAGGTGAGCTTTTCCACAAAGTCCTTCCCCAGGATCTGGTAAAGTTCGGTATGATCCCGGAGTTTATAGGACGAATTCCCGTGGTGGTGGCTCTGGACTCTCTTGATGAGGATGCCCTTGTTGAGATCCTTACCAAACCTAAAAACGCCATTATCAAACAGTATCAGTCTCTGTTTAAGATGGATGATGTGGAACTGGAGTTTACGGATGATGCGGTAAAAGAGATAGCAAGAAAGAGTTTTGAAAGAAAAACGGGAGCAAGAGGACTTCGCGCCATTTTGGAATCGGTCATGATCGATGTTATGTTTAACATTCCTTCAGACGAATCCATAGAAAAATGCGTTATCACCAAGGATGCGGTAGAGGGCTCCGGTCAGCCTCTTCTGGAATACAGGAATAAGAAAAAAGAAAAGAAAGCACAATAATAAGGGGAAGATCCATGCCGGAAAAATCAGAACAAAAAAATGTAATACTGCCCAATCCGAAAACCGGTGAACCTTATGTTGCGGGTACTATTTCCGAGATAGAGGAAGCAAGTGAATCCCAGGGAATACATAACGTTACTTTTAAGGGGATCATCAAGGCCCGGATAAACGAGATCACTAAAGAGGGCAGCATTGCCTATGCGGACGTTACCACGGAAAACAGACAGGTCATGCAAAAGGAAGCCGAAAACGATCCGGCTCTTGCAAAGGCTATCAGAAGGGAAATAGACGAGCTTTTGGCAGAGTATTTCCAGACCATAAACTGGGCGCCCCAGCAAAAGCGGAATCTCATCCTTAAATGGCGCGAGATTGAAAATTTACCCGAATACATGGAAGCGGTAATGGGAGATCTGCCCTTTGAATACAAGATAAAGCAGACATTCCTTGATCTTGCCAATATAAATCACAGATATGAAACCCTGGCTGCCACCATAAACGATGAAATGCATGTGAACCGTCTTAAATCCCATATTGAGCAGCGTGTAAGACAGAACATGGACAAAAGCCACAGGGATTTTGTATTGCGTGAGCAGATAAAGGTCATAAATGAGGAACTGGACGGCGAAACCGTGGAAAGTGAAGTGGATGAGCTTTCCGACCGTTTGAAAAAACTGAATGCCCCTGAAGATGTTAAAGAAAAGATCGGAAAAGAGATAAAAAGATTTAAAAAATTATCCGCCAATTCTCCTGAGGCTAATGTGTCAAGAGGCTATATAACAACTCTCCTTGATATTCCCTGGGAGGATATGTCCGATGAATCCGATGACATAGAGGCTGTAAAAAAGGCTCTTGACGAAGATCATTACGGTCTTACCAAGGTTAAGGAGCGTGTGGTGGAGGCCCTGGCCGTAAGAAATATAACAAGCGCAGCCGACGCGCCCATACTATGTCTTGTGGGACCTCCCGGAACGGGTAAGACTTCCATTGCCCAGTCAGTTGCCAGAGCCATGAATAAAAAGTATATAAGGATAGCTCTGGGCGGAGTGCGTGACGAGGCCGAGATAAGGGGCCACAGAAGGACCTATGTGGGTGCTATCCCGGGACGCATCATAAACGGTCTCATAGATGCAAAGGTAAAGAATCCCCTTATTCTTCTGGATGAGATCGATAAGGCGAGTGCGGATTACACCAGAGGAGATACGCAGGCCGCCCTCCTTGAAGTGCTGGACGGAGAGCAGAATTCCAGATTTGTGGATCATTATGTGGAACTGCCCGTGGATCTTTCAGAGGTGCTCTTTATATCCACTGCGAATGACATTTCCCAGATAAGCCAGCCCCTTCTTGACAGGATGGAGATCATCGAGCTGAACAGCTACACGGAAAACGAAAAGATTCATATCGCAAAAGAGCATCTTATACCAAAGCAGCTGGTAAAAAACGGCTTGAAAAAGAAAAATCTAACCATAACCGAAAAGGCACTGAGCCTGATCATTTCCGAATACACGGCAGAGGCGGGAGTAAGAACCTTAGAGCGAAAGATAGCACAGATCTGCCGGAAAGCCGTAAGAAGTCTTTATAAAAAGGGCGTTATTCAGGATAAGAAGATAACGGTTACAAAGAACAATCTTGAAGAATACCTGGGTACGGAAAAGGTTCCTTCACCGGTTTATGTGCACAAACCGGCTCTCGGCATAGTTCACGGTCTTGCCTGGACATCAGTGGGCGGAACGGTGCTTGAGATAGAAGTAAACACCATGCCCGGAAGGGAGGGGCTCATACTTACCGGTCAGATGGGAGACGTCATGAAAGAGTCTGCAAGGATCGCGCTTTCATTTGTAAGATCCGTAACCGGTGATCTCCCGGATGATTATTTTGAAAACTGTTCCATCCACCTTCATATTCCCGAAGGTGCGGTTCCAAAGGACGGACCGTCTGCGGGTATTACCATGGCTACAGCTATTTACTCAGCGGTAACGGGCAGGAAGGTGTACGGAGACACAGCCATGACCGGAGAAATAACCCTGAGGGGCGCGGTTTTGCCCGTGGGAGGCTTAAAGGAGAAGCTTCTTGCGGCAAATAAAGCAGGCATGAAAAAGGTGCTGGTCCCGGAGGCGAACCGTACCGATATAGAAGCTCTTGATAAAGAGATAACCGGGGGAATGAAGATCATATACGTAAAGAACATGACAGATGTCCTTGAGGAAGTAATAGTAAATGGTAATAAAAAAAGTAAATCTTGATATTGTAATAGGCGTTACAAGTAAAATACCGGAAACATCCATGCCCGAGGTGGCGTTTGCCGGAAGATCAAACGTGGGCAAATCGTCCCTTATCAATGCCCTTATGAACCGGAAGGCTTATGCCCGGACCTCTGCGCAACCCGGGAAAACCCAGACCATTAATTATTACAATGTGAATGACGAGATTTTTTTGGTGGATCTTCCCGGGTACGGTTATACGAAAGCAAGTGTAAAAGCAAAAGAGCAATGGGGCAAAATGGTGGAAAGATATCTGAAAAGATCCGAAAAACTTACAAAAGTTTTTTTGCTGATAGACAGCCGCCGTGAACCCTCTGCCAACGATAAAATGATGTATGACTGGGTAGTGGACAGCGGTTTCCGGCCTGTGATCATCGCCACCAAGTCAGACAAATTAAAAAAGACGGAAAAGGAAAAAAACAAGCGCATCATCCGTGATGCGCTTAATATGCAGAAAGAAGATATTCTTATTCTGGTGTCTGCCGCCAAAAAAGAAGGCATAGATGAGGTTTGGGAAGAGATCCTTACATAAGGGTCTTCATGATAAATTCGTAAACCTCGCTGTTTTTTTGTTTCCATGCGGAGCAGACTGCCTTTGCCTCATCCTCGGAGGGGAGAGAAAGAGAAAGGTCTATAAGGGTGCGTGGTCCTTCAAGCACACGAAGTTTCGCCGTATAGTCCCCGCCATCAGTTTTGTAGTATTCGGATACGGTCTGGGCATCGCATTTTAATTCGTATTTATTTTCTTTCAGGTAGTTTTCTATGTCTTCCCGTATGGATGCGGGAACTTTGCCGGAAAAGATATTAATGGTTTCCGTACCCCTGTCGGTAAGGTTATACCGGGTGGAATTGTGGTGTGAAACCGAACGCACGAAATCATCCTCTTCAAGAGAGTGGATTATCTCCTGAAGAGTAAAGTAGTCCGTGTACTGTCTTTCAAGCATAAAGTTTGAGATCTGGTTGTTGGAAAGGGGAAAATCAACCCTGTTCAACATGTACATAACCATCAGTTTGTATAAGCGTTTTGTCTCATCAGTCATAGTGGTTTAATAATATCATGAAAAAATTTTGCGGGCAAACAAAAAAAACTCTTGCAAAATTTTTTTTTATTGGGTATAATACCTACTGTTGTGAATTAAGCACCATTAGCTCAGCTGGCAGAGCACCTGACTCTTAATCAGGGTGTCCAGGGTTCGAACCCCTGATGGTGTACCAATCGAGGGAATTCCAACGGAATTCCCTTTTTTCGTTCTTCTTCTGCCGCTTCACTGAGAACCTGATTCTTCCACTCATTTTATAGAATCAGGAGGTCAGAAAATGCCAAAGATCAAACTAGAAAAAGCAGTTACATTCAGCGAAGCATTTGAATCATTTCTACTATCCAAGAGGTCTGAAGGTCTTTCAGACAAGACAATTACAACTTACAAAGGACATCTATCGTGTATTGGACATCATTTTGACATCTTCAAACAACTTTCAAACGTGAATCGAAGTGATTTTGAACAGATGATCTCAAGTATGCGAGAATCAGAATTATCTTCTAACAGTATTGCGAGTTATACGAGAACACTAAAATCGTTTCTATCTTGGGCAAGAAGAGAAGGTTTAACTGATGTCAGAATGCCTCGATAT
>CACWUI010000062.1 GCA_902764045.1 uncultured Lachnospiraceae bacterium | reverse complement strand
GCAGCAGTCTAAGGAAGGTAGATTTACCGATACCGCTCTCCCCAACGATACCAACTTTATCTCCCGGAAGTATTGATACGTTCAGATCTTTAAAAATATCTTTGTCCCCGTATCCGAAACTGACATCATTCCATATGATATCATGGGCATTTTCCAGAGTTTCGGCATTTTCCTTTTCCACCACCTCCGGTATCCTGTCCTCAATGTCAAAAAGTCTTTCCGCCGCCGCAAAGGTGTCCGTAAGGCTGGACACCACCGAGATAAGAGACTGGGTAGACGAGAATGATGCAGACACTACAAAGGACAGGATGATCACTCCGTTTACTTTATCCTGCGTTCTTACCACAAAATAAAATGCAAGAAAGATGATCATTATCCTTGCCATATATATAAAAAATGTGGGCAGCGCGGTAATAACCTGTCGGTGAATAGTCTTGCGGTGATCCGTCCTGTTCAGATCACGGCTTCTTTTCACTATCTCCTCACGTCTGTTTTTACCCTGACCATATATCTGAAGATCTTTCAAGCCAAATACGGTTTCAAGCACAAATGACTTGAGTCCTCCCAGCTGTCCCCGGTATTTAGTCCCTATATTTCTTCCCGCCTTCATTCCCACAAGCGGGATAATTACACTTGTTATTATGTAAAACGGAATAAGGATAAGCACATATATCCAGTGAACACATCCTGCCAATATAAGGGTTGCCACGGGAAGAAGTATTACCGTAAACATGGGGCCTATGGTGTGGGCAAAAAAGACCTCGATGGTATCAATATCCCCTACAGCAACAGATATGATATCTCCCGTTTCTTTTTCCGTCATGATAGCAGGTGAAAGCCGTCTCAGCTTATGAAAAAATCCCGTACGCATACCCGCAAGCAGATTGTAAGCCCCCACATGTGATGCAAACCCTTCAATATATCTCATCACACCGATAAGCACGGCGCATATGGCTACCGCAGCTCCCCAGATCCAGGGGCTACCCGCCGTAAGCTTTCCCGCACAACACAGGATAAATGCGGCGCCGAAGCCCATAAGACCAAGCTGGGCAAAGTTTCCTGTAATACTTGCCACGGTAGCAAGAGCGATATACCCTCTTTGACCTTTTGAGATACCTGCCAGTCTTTTTATTATTACAGACAGCTTATACTTATGCCCGGAAGACTTTAAAGAATCATCCCGCACTGACACCACCCCCCTTCCCTAAAGCTGCCGCTTCAAGAAGGTTCTGCTCTTCAACCAGCCTGCTGTAGATACCGCCCGTTTTCATAAGCCTGTCATGGTCTCCGTGCTCTGCCACCCTGCCGTCTTCAAGAACATATATGTTATCTGCGTTTCTTATGGTGGACAGTCTGTGGGAAATAACTATAAGGGTTCTTGTTTTGCCCAGCCCCTTTATACATTCCCATATCTCTCTTTCACTGTCTTCATCCACGCTTGAGGTCGACTCATCAAACACTATGTAAGGCGCATCTGAAAGAATGGCTCTTGCGATTCCTATCTTTTGCCTTTGTCCTCCCGAAAGTTTGCTGCCCGCATCCCCCACATTGCTGTCCAGGCCTTCCGGTAAAGACCTCACCCAATCCCCAAGCTTTACCTGATCTAAAACTTCAAGAAGAGTGGCGTCATCCTTATCATCTGCTGCAATATACAGGTTGTCCCTTATGTTGCCGCTGAATATATATACCTGCTGCGGCACCATAATTATCTGTTTTCTCAATTCTTCCGGCGGGATTGATAAATAGTCCCTTCCGTCAATGGTGATATGCCCGTTCTTACTGTCATAAAATCTCAGAAGCATATTTACTACTGTACTTTTACCGCAGCCCGACTCCCCTGCCAGTGCCGTGGTTTTATTATTGGGTATATCTATATTCACACTTTTAAGAGTTTCTTTTTTCTCATTATAGGAAAAACATACATCTTTAAGGCGAATACCTTCAAAGTCATTTTTTTGTTCCCTATCACTTGAAAGCTCTCTTGCGGTGTCGGTATCAATAACATCTGCTATCTTATTGGATGCAGCAATTCCCTGTATGGCCTCATGTTCTATCCACTGAAGGTGTCTTATGGATCCGAAAAATCCGAATGACAGCATAAATACCGTAAGCGCCGATGGCAGTTCTATGGTTCCTGAAATCAACTGCACACCGCAGATTATCATGGCAGCAAAAATGCTTAGGTTCATGATGATCTCACTAAAGCCTATAGATGAAAAATTCAAGGTCATTATGCGGATAATAATGTTACTTACAAAATCTGCTTTTTTATTAAGTTCTGCTTCTCTGTCATCCCCTCTGTTATATACTTCTGAGGTGGTCATGCCTTTTATACTTTCCACATAGTAAGAAGTAAGATTATTCATGCCGGTCCAGTATCCGGTTTTAAGCTTATCAATCTTTGCCCGGAAAATATTATTTAAAGGAGTAACCGCAAGAGCTACAACCAGAAGTATTATGGCTGCGGGAAGACATTTGTTCATTAACGCAAAAAAGATATACAGAGGCGCC
Organism: uncultured Lachnospiraceae bacterium; assembly: GCA_902764045.1. Taxonomy (GTDB): domain Bacteria; phylum Bacillota; class Clostridia; order Lachnospirales; family Lachnospiraceae; genus UBA4285. The sequence continues at coordinate 4,564 of CACWUI010000062.1, read as the reverse complement.
GCCACGGAATAGATAAGACCGGGAAGATAACGGGTATAATACATCTGAATAAGCTCTACTCCGTCTACAGATGAATTGATTGTATTGGTGGCACCGATCTTGTTGACATCCTTTACATCAAGCTCCAAAAGTTTTTCTATTATTTCTCTTCGGACATTCACACGGGACATGGAGGTACATATATGCTCCACCTCTCCGATAAGGATCTCGCCCACAAGCATAATAAGGGAAGCTATGATCGAGCGCACCACAAGGTTTGTAAAGTCCACCTGACCCGCATCCGAATAATAAAGCTGTCCCAAAAGGGTTCCTATGGAATTGGCAAACATGGTTATACCCAAAAGCACCACTATCTTAAGTGCGGCTATAACCAGTATCCAACCCCTGAAGCCCTTGGACAGCCTGATTAGAGTTTTGTTTATATGCAGCAAATACTCTCACCTCCCGGCAGAAAAACAATATTAAATATTTCAATTAATTAACTGCTATTTTATCATAAGAATTACTGCGTTCTGTATCCCCCCACGGTGGATACAAAAAAGCGGGAATGCCTCTTAAAGCCGTCCCCGCTTTCATTTTCTAAAAAATGTCGAATACTTTTTCCAGCTTGGTCTTCATCTCCTCAACATCATCTTCGGTGATGACAAGGGGCGGCACAAAACGGATCACATCGGTACCTGCAGCAAATAGAATAAGCCCTTCATCCAACGCCTTTTTAATAATATCCGCAGGCTTGATCGTAACTGCTATCCCCTGCATAAGCCCCATGCCTCTGCGCTCCGTTACAAAATCAAAATTTTCAACCAGCTCATCAAGTGCCGCTTCAAGAACCGGTGTTATCTCTCTTACATGTTCCGTAAGCTTATGACTTTCAAACATCTCGAAGGTCTTACATACCGCAGCCGCCGCAAAAGGATTTCCGCCGTAGGTGGAACCGTGATCTCCCGGCACCAGTACCTCTGCCGCATTCCCTCTTGCCATAAATGCTCCCACAGGGACTCCCTGCCCAAGAGCCTTGGCAGTGGTCATCACATCAGGCACGATCCCGTACTGCTCAAATGCGTAAAGGGTTCCGGTCCTGCAAAGACCGCATTGTATCTCATCAAGCATCATAAGCATACCATTTTCATCACAAAGCTGTCTTACGCCTTTTATAAATTCAGGCTTTGCAGGATGTATGCCCCCCTCTCCCTGAACCGTTTCCATGATAACTGCTATGGTCTTGTCATTTATCAGTTCTTTTACGCTGTCAAGGTTATTATATTCGGCAAATCTTATCCCGGGGATCATTGGCCCGAAGGCTTCCTGATAATGTTTATTCCCCGTAAGGGCAAGGGCTCCCATGGAGCGGCCGTGGAAGGAATGTCCCATGGCTATGATCTCATGGTCTGTACGCCCGTCTCGCTCGAATCCGTATTTTTTAGCAAGCTTCAGCGCTCCCTCAATAGCCTCGGTTCCGCTGTTCGTAAAAAACACCTTGTCCATGCCCGCCGCCTCTGTCAGCACCTTTGCAGCCTTCGCCATGGGTTCGTTATAGAAAAAGTTGGATGTATGAATGAGCCTGTCGATCTGGGATTTAAGTGCATCGTTAAATTCTTTGTTATTATATCCAAACGCAAAAACCGCGATACCCGCGCCAAAGTCCAGATACTCTTTGCCGTCGGCATCATAAAGGTGTACACCCTCACCGTGGTCAAGGACTATCGGGTATCTGTTGTATGTATGGATAAGATGGGCCTCCGCCATCTGCATAATGTCACAGCTGTTCATTTTTTCCTCCGAAATGTTGATTTTGGGTTATTGTATCATATATACCGGGATATAGGGAGAGACACAAAAAAAGGAGACAAAGAACTGTCTCCTGTATATCATTACTTATTAATATTTCTTCCTCTTTGAAAGTATCCTCATAGCATTCAGGATACATATGACAGCCACTCCAACGTCTCCGAATACGGCTATCCACATATTTGCTATGCCTAAGATACTCAGGATAATGATACCGATCTTAACCACAAGGGCAATGGTAATATTCTGTTTTATTATCCTTAATGTATAACGTGAGATCCTCTTTGTCTTTGCGATCTTTCTGATATCATCATCCATGATAACGATATCTGCTGCCTCTATGGCTGCATCGGAACCGATACCTCCCATGGCAAATCCTATGTCCGAACGGGCAAGAACAGGAGTATCATTTATACCGTCACCCACAAAAGCAAGCTTGCCCTTTTCGTCCTGAGCCTCCAAAAGTTCTTCAACTTTTGTCACCTTGTCTGCAGGAAGAAGATCCGTGTAAACCTTATCAAGTCCCAGTTCGGCAGCAACAGCCTCACCTGCGGCTTTTCTGTCACCCGTAAGCATAACGGTCTGCTTCACACCTGTTGCCTTAAGATCTGCAATGGCTTCTTTTGCTTCAGGCTTAATGACATCGGATATGATGATATGTCCCATGAATTTGCCTTCTTTAGCCACATAGCATATGGTTCCGGCTGATTCCTTTTCGGTAAATACTATGCCATGTTTATTCATAAGCTTGGCATTTCCCGCAAGAACCTTTTCACCCTTAAGCACTGCCTCTATACCGTGTCCGGAAACCTCCTGGGTCTCCGTAAGAAGGTCGAGGGAAATAACTCCTCCCGCCTCCATATGAGCCGCTTTTATCGACTCGGCTATAGGATGGTTTGACATCTGCTCAGCATAGGCTGCCGTCTCAAGAAGCATGTTCTCCGTGACTCCGGGCATGGGGGCTATCTCAGTGATCTTAAACACACCCTGGGTCAGTGTACCGGTCTTATCAAACACAACGGTATCAAGGCCTGCAGCTGCCTCCAGATAGTTGCCGCCTTTAATGAGGATACCCTGACGGGATGCAACGCCGATCCCTCCGAAAAATCCCATAGGTATAGAAATAACCAAAGCACAGGGACATGAAACTACAAGGAATGTACATGCCCTCTGAAGCCATTCAAGCCAGTCACCGGTAATAAGTGAAGGGATGAGGAAAAATGCAAGAGCTCCGAAAACCACTATAGGCGTATAATATTTTGCAAACTTGGTAACAAACTTCTCCGCATTTGCTTTCTTGCTTCCGGCATTCTCCACCAGCTCCAGAATCTTGGAAACAGTAGAGTCGTCAAAATCCTTTGTGGTTTGGATATAAAGCGTTGAATTCTGGTTTACGCAACCGCTGATAACCTCATCTCCCGCCTTCATCTTTCTGGGAACGGATTCTCCCGTAAGAGAAGACGTATCCACCATGGATTCACCTTTAATGACCACGCCGTCAAGGGGGATCTTTTCGCCGGGCTTAACGACTATCGTGCTTCCGATCTCAACGTCATCCGGGTCAACCTGGGTGATCTTGCCGTCAACCTCAATGTTTGCATACTCAGGGGTTATATCCATAAGTTCTTTAATAGACTCTCTGGACCGGTTCACGGCTATGTTCTGGAAAAGCTCTCCTACCTGATAGAAAAGCATGACCGCCACACCCTCTGAAAACTCGCTTACAACAAATGCACCGATGGTCGCCACAAGCATAAGAAAGTTCTCATCAAACACCTGCCCCCGCTTAATGTTTCGTCCCGCGGCTGCGATAACATCGTATGCAATGATAATGTAAGGAATAAGAAACAATCCAAGACCCAGCCAGTTGTATCCGGTAGCCGGTATCTCCGGCAATGTTCCGGTATGTTCCAAAATCATAAGCACAGCGAATATACAGCCAGCGACTATTATTCTTGTTAAATGTATTTTTTGTGATTTTGTCATGTTACCCTCCAGATGTGTCTTTTTCAGGACAGTTCCTGTTGATCATTGCGCCGACACATTTTTATTTAGAAACTAATTCACAACCGGGCTCCATCTTATTTACAGTCTTTTTTACTTCTTCTAAAATCTCATCATATCTGTCTTCATCGCACTCAATGGTAAGCTTTTGCGCCATAAAGTTAATGCTCGCCTCCTGAATACCGTCAATCTTTTTTATGGCCTCTTCCAGCTTTGCAGCACAGTTTGCACAGTCAATCTCAGTTAATGTAAATTTCTTTTTCATGATAAAAATCTCCTTTGCGTTAGATCCTGTTTTAAGTTGATTCCGTAATCTTACTTTACATATGAACATCTGCTCATATGTACATACTATACACATATGAATGGTTTGTCAAGTGTTTTTTAAAAATTTTTTTAAATTTTTTTCAGGCTCTCCCATACACCGGAAAAAGGTGATAACAGCCGTATTTATTTCATATTAACAGCCGCTATCATAAACTGCGTACTCCAGCCCCGGGCTATGCCCAAAGGCAGAAGTCTTTGGGGATAATCAATGTCTTCTTTTATAATGGCAAAGCCCTCATCAGGAAGGACTTTTTCATCCCATTCCCCGGGTCTGTCCAGTTTGGACAAAGGGAGAAAATAAGCCGTATCATCACAAAGACTGTAGTCAACCTTCTCTTTACTACGTTCCTCGTGATATTTACCTGCCATCTCCCACATAAGTTCTCTGTTTTTCCTGTCTTCTTCGTTATAATAAAAATAGTATTGATTGGCATCAAAATATACC
>CACWUI010000061.1 GCA_902764045.1 uncultured Lachnospiraceae bacterium | reverse complement strand
TTGCTGTCAATCACGCAACTCTTCATCGCCACGTCTACGGTCGCACCCTCATCTGCCGCAACCTTCACACAGCCGTACGCTGTTTCAGGAGCCGAGATTTTACAATCCTTCAGACTGTATGTATAAACATTGTCCGACAAAACCTCCTCGTCAGCCACTCCCTTCTCGTTTATATCCTTTACTATCAGCTTCAGACCCTCGCTGTTTATGCCATCACTTGCAGGCACGATTATCAGTTCATGTACCGACGATGGGAGTATGTAAAGGTCCCTGTTCAAACGCCTGCTGAACTCTTCCAGGACGCCGTTGTAAAGCATACATGAAGCGCCGTTTACCCTGGTCATATTGGTCATAACATACATATAGCTTTCCGTTTCGTCCGGCACCTCATAAACTTCACTTCCGGATATCTCATTTAAGAATCCCGTAATGGGCGCGATCCTTGCTTTCAATATCTTGGGCGTATTCTTTTTGGCAAGCTCGTAAAGCAGCTCTTCACTTACACCCCAGTTTTCCATAAACTCATTTTTTATCATGGTGGTCGCCAGGTAACTCTCCGAACGTTTCACTATGCAATAATAAACTATAGCCAGATCCATAAACTTTTTATGGGGGACGTCTCTCAAAAGGTCTTTATTTTTTTCATAGTTTATCAGCCTGTAGACTATGCGCCCCTTCACGTTTTTAAAATCGCCGAAAAGATCGGTGTTGAAGCAGACCGCATCCCTGTTCTTGTAGTAAACGGTAAGGATATCGTTCATTATCATGTCAATGTCCGTGCCGGATCTGTAATCATCATAATAGTCATTCAGATAAATGGCAGGGGCAACGCTGTAGCCGTCTTCCAGGATCACAAGTCCGTCCATCTCCTTTCCGTTATTTTTGATCACCTTGTTGATGAATGCTTTTCCGCCCTTTCCTGCGGTCTTTCCGGCACGTTTCCGGATGGTCTCGATGAAATTGTCGTATTCCATTCTTCTTTTCCTCTCGTTTTTTAAATATTTGATTTTTTAGATTTTCGGGAAAATGTCATTAGAAAATTAAAAGCTTTTACAGAAAGTAAAACAGACTTTTTAAAGAAAAAATAAAATGAATTTTCAGAAAAATAAAAAACCGAACCTAAAGAATAAAGGTTCGGTGAGTATATTATTTTATAAACATCAGTTTGTCAAGTGCACAGTCTTTCCAGGGTCTTTATGATGATCTCGCGATACATCTCTGCCGATCTGATGTTTAATCTTTCGTGATATGTGTGGATATCCCTTATTTCAGGGCCGAATGACACTGCGTCAAGTCCCGGCATCTTGTTTGTAAAAAAGCCGCATTCCACCCCTGCGTGCATCACATTGACCGTGGCCTTACTGCCTGAGACCCTCGCATATACGTCTGTTATCGTATCCCTTAAAACAGACTCCTTACGGAAACTCCATATCTGCGTTTCGGGGCCGAAGGTGACCTGTGCACCAAGACGGGTTATCTGCTTTTCAAGCAGTTTTTTTAAGTACTCCCTCTGCACTTCCACGTTGCTCCTTAAGCAGATATGCATTTTGACCCCGTCTTTGTCAGCCTCGACGATCCCCAGATTAAGAGATGTCTCCACCAGTTCCGCATTTTCACCGAACATCCTGACCACACCGTCCGGGATCTCCGTCAGGAGGGACATCATTTTTTCATTGTCTTTTTGGGTAAAACAAAGGGGCTCATTTCCCGGATCTGTGGCGGCATACTCTATCCTCATATGGGGATCGCTTAAAGCGTAAGCTTCTTTTATCTTTTCAGACTCGGAGACGAATGCTTTTTTGAAATCCTCCTCAGATGCATCTGTGCACACAACAGCCTCACAGCTTACCGCAATGGCATTATCCTTACCACCGCCGTCGATGGAAACAAAGCTGATATCTTTAAGGACTTCCCGCATTTGGGAAATGAGACGCCCCAGAAGGCGGTAAGCATTCCCCCTGTGCTTTCCTATCTCCACTCCCGAATGACCGCCGGTCAGATCATTAAAGCTTATCTTATAGGAGTTTGCCTTTGTTTTTTCACATTCAGGCTTAAAGTTTATGAGGCAGAATGTATTTCCCGCGCAGCCGGCGGTAAAGACCCCTTCTTCCTCCGAATCGATATTAAGCAAAAACGAGCTTTCCAGATCACCTGTATCAAGGGCATCCGCCCCAAGCATTCCTGTTTCCTCATCCGTGGTAAATACAGCCTCTATCCCGGGATGCGTAAGAGTTTCATCATCAAGCACCTCCAGGATATAAGCAACTCCTATGCCGTTGTCAGCCCCAAGACTTGTACCTTTGGCTTTCACGTAGCCTTCTTCCACCGTCAGGTCAAGGCCTTCGTTTAAAAAATCCTTTTTGCAGTCATCTGTTTTAACGGTGACCATATCCAGATGCCCCTGAAGCATTACCTTTTTGTCAGTTTTACAATCGGGGGATGCAGGCTTAAAGATGATCACGTTCCCGCTTTCGTCTTTTCTGTATCTTAGATCCCGTGTTCCTGCAAACTCCGCAATGTAACCGCTTATCCTTTCGCAGTTACCCGAACCTCTTGGTATCTCTGATATTTCCCGGAAAAATTTCCAGAATTTGTATTTTTCGGATAAGAAATTAATATCTGACATGTTGACAATTCCTTTCTGTATCTATAAAATAGCAAAGTATGTTTAATTCAACGGTCGTCCGTGATACTTTGAATTATATAATAAATTTTCAGGAGGATAAACTTTTATGGCTAACATTAAGTCTGCAAAGAAAAGGATCAGAACCAATGATGCCAGAGCCCAGAGAAATAAAGCTGTCAAGAGCGCTGTAAAGACCGAGATCAAGAAGGTTGAGGCAGCGGTCGCAGCTAAGGACAAGGCAGCTGCATCAGAGGCACTGACACCTGCGGTAAGCTCTATCCAGAGAGCTGCCAACAAAGGCATCTATCACAAGAACAATGCGGCAAGAAAGATCGCAAGACTTACAAAAGCAGTTAACGCTCTTTAAAAAAAACAACCCGGATGGGTTGTTTTTTTGTGCTTCAGCTTCCCAGAGCCCCGGCGATAACGATCTCCAACCCGTTCCTGTCTGAAATCAGTCCGGTCTTTATCCTGTACTCCGTATCCTCGAACACCTTCAGCAATCCCTTCAATTCATCCATCGAAAAATTCGCCGCCTGTTCGCGGTATTTTTTCAGCACAAAAGGCGGGACTCCTTTCATTCCGATCTGAGAAGCCTCCACATTTGCGGAACCCTTCACCTGGGCAATGCCCATAAACTGCCTTTCCATAAGTATCAGTATCTTTACCGGCGGTTCCTTTAGCGCCACCAGATCCCTGTAAAGGCTCATGGCTTTTTTATTATCCCTTTTCCCGATGGCCTCTATCATGTCAAACACCTTCTCCTCAAGAGAAATGCTGCATACTTTTTTAATGTCCTCTGCATTAATGGAGCCTTTATCCAGGGTATAGGCAAAAAGCTTGTCCAGTTCGTTTGAAATGGTGTTCAGATCACCGTTTGTGGCACTGATAAGGGCATCGGCAGCAGCCGGGTCGATATCAACCCCTTCTTCCTTGCATTTTCCCTGGATGAACTTTCGCAGATCACCCTGTGACCGGGTTTTCAGCTCGCAGATATATCCTGCCTTCTGTATCGCTTTATAGGTCTTCTTTCTTTTGTCAGCCGAGTTTTCGATGATGATGATATAAAGATAATCCGGCATATTATTTAATATCCCGCAAAGATCATCCGATGCCCATGAAAAAAAGTCCGAAGAGTCCAGGATGATAAGACGTCTCTCCGAAAAGAAGGGAAGGGTACGGGCCAGTTCGCATATCTCCTTTTCATCGGGTTTTTCCTTAAACACCGATCTGTTCATGGTGTCATCACCGATAATGGCTTTGGAAAGATTATTCTTCATCTGCTGCTTTAAGTAATCTTCCTCTCCGATCAGGAGATAGCAATGGTTGAATGTGTTTTGTTTTATGTGGTCGTTAATGTTTTTCATTTGGGGAAATTATAATATAAAAATGGAGATTTAGTCCAGACACCCATTCACCTTCACTCCGGCGGCGGCGGGCTTAAGGGTGATGGCGCCGGACTCTGATGTCACCTTATAGGGAATGCCCTGAGACTCCAGTCTTTCAACGGTCTTGACGCCCGGATGCCCGTAACGGTTATTTACACCGCAAGAAATAATGGCAAGCTCCGGTGAGACGGCGGTCAAAAACTCCTCACAGCTTGAATAATTCGACCCGTGATGCGCCACCTTAAGCACCGTCGCCGGTCCTATCACCCTGTCACGAAGCAACTTTTGCTCTGTCTCTTCAGTAATATCTCCCGTAAGCAATAAAGAAAAGCCCTTATATTCAAACCGGAAAACACCGCTCAAGGAATTAATATCCGTAAAGCTCTCTTTCTTTCCCGGGAACAGACAGGACACAGAGTACTCTTCTTCTTTTATCTCAAATCCCGCAGAAGCATACAGCACCTTAATCCCCTTATTCCCGGACTCCCTTTCGATCTCCCGGTAAGCCTCGTTTTTAAATTCATCTTTTATATCCGGCAGGACGATATTTGAGATACGTATATCATTCTTTTCGATCATATCCGTAACCGCATTTACATGGTCATCATCGGTATGACTTATAAAGACGGCATCTATCTTTTTTACGCCCCTGTACTTTAAAAAGGGCTCCACCCTTTTGGAATAAACATTTTTTATATTCCCGGAACCGGCATCAAAGAGAAAATCCCTGCCGGTTTCCGTATGGATAAAAACGGAATCCCCCTGACCCACATCAAGCATGGTGACATAAAACCCTTCCCTTGGCGCAGCCCCAAGAAGAAATACCCCCAGGATGACCGCAGCAACTGAAAAACAAGCCGGTTTCTTTATCTTATCAATAAGTTTTTTCCGGTTCCTGCCATCTGCCAAAAGACAGGATCTGTGTGCATGGACGACTTCTTTTACTATCCTTCTTCTGAACAGATAATAAAATAAGCCCAGAAGGATATAATAGATCACAACCTGCAATATCACCGGACTGCCGGTGATGGTAATACCACCGAAAATGTTTTCAAAACCCCTGCACAGGTGATCATATAGATCAAATATCCTCTCAGGCACCGCCACCAGGAATCGCCCTGCTTCGGGGAAAATACCTCCCGCAAAGCCGGCACCGAAACCAAGCCCCATAAGTACCGGCGACAATGGTATTACAAGGAGATTTAAAAGTACGGAATAACCCGGGGCCTCATTATAAAAAATTAGATTCACAGGCAAAAGAGCAAAGAAAACCGCAGCAGATACCAGCACATCGGAAAACAGGAGTTTTGAAATAAAAGATTTGTCCATGGCAACCCTTATGGAATTGCCCGATACGCTTATCAGGCTTATAGAAAGAACAGATATATAAGACAAAAGAAATGAAGGCCCTCTTATGGAATATGGATTGATAAGCAGGGTTATCATACACTGCAAAAACAACGCCGAGACCGGATCGTAAGACCTGCCGGGAATGTCCGCAATGATCGCAAGACAGAACATTACCCCCGCCCTGACTGACGACACGGAGCCTCCCGTAAGCACAGTATATATAAGTATCACCAACGCGCCGAGGATCACGCAGGGCACAAAGGAGGTTCCCGTTTTCCGCAAGAGCTTATAGATAAACATCCCCGTAAGGGAAACGTGCAATCCGCTTATGGCAAGGAGATGTCCTATCCCGTTTTTCCTGTAGGACTCCTTTATGTCCTCCTCCAAAAGACTCTGATCCCCCAGGGTTATGGCGGAAAGCCTTCCAGCATATTCCGGGGAGATCTTCATATATGAATCGGACAGATATTCTTTTACGGTATTTGCCACAACCGTAACCGGGTTTTTATCATGAGCGAAAACCTGAAATTCCTCCGCATTGCATTTGGAAAAAATCTTTATTGACTCATAATAGCTTTTTTCATCAAAGCAGCCCTCCATCCGGGGCTTTTCAAGGGCTTTTAACTTTCCTCTGCATTTCACCCTGTCTCCTACTTTTAAGTCCATGGGTTCACAATAGACCAGAACACCCCGGATACTTTCTTTATTACCTTCTGAAAGGATATTAGCGTTCTTTAAATGCACACTCATATACTCTTCCTTTTTGGTAAATCTCGACACCGTTCCCGTAAATTCAACCTCCGGGGATTCGCCGCTGTTATTTATATGTACAATGGTCTTCGGAAGGGAAATATTATTGATGATGATAAAGAAAAAAATAAATAGAATAACAAACCAGGGAAAAAAGATCTTTTTTATCGGATCCGGGGGATCACCCCGCCCTTTGCGTTTAAGATAAAATAGAAAAATGATCACGCTGAGGACCAGCGTTAAGAAGATAATAAAAAAATCGGCATCGGAAAAAACTCCCGCTATACACATGGCTATAACGGGAAATGCCAACCATAAAACAGGTCGTTTCATCTGACTCCTTTCGGTTATTTAGTTTTTAATCGGAAATATAAGAATTATCGAATGTAAAATTGGTATCCAGGGACAGATTTTCCCTGTAATCCACGTCAGAACTTCCGTCTATCATGATACGGACTTCGTTGACACCATCCAGCTCGCACAATGAATTTACCACGGAATATACGGGAAGATTTCCGGATGCATTTACATTGCCTGTGAGAAATTCCCCGTCAAAGTTTACATAGCAGACACCGTTTCTTAAAGATACACCCAGGATCTTGGTATCTTCGGGGATAACGGGATAAAGACCAGCCTCCACGGGCCCCTCCGTAAGCCTTGATACTATCATCTTTTCAACGGTCTCGTTGCTGTTATAAGCGATATTGGTATCCGTCCGGACAAGGGCATCCCCGTCTTCATTGGTATAGTAAAGACCAACGTTCATCCATCTTGTGTCATCACGGATGTCATTGGAATCATCCACATAATCCTCGCTCTTTAAGGATGACAGCTTGCGCCCGGAATCAAGGGTGATAACATCCTGTGAATCCCGGAAGCATACAAAATCAACCCCCTCGATCTGGGACAGAGTTTTTACAACCGCCGTACGGTACATAGCCTCTGTGGTGGGATCCATGGATACATAATTGTCGGAAAAATAAACGATCATCTCACCCTCCTGGAAGCTTACGTTTTCCACCCTCACATCCACAGGCTTAATGACAACACTGCGGTCGGTGGTCTCAACTTTATCAAGACCTGCAAGCAGTTCATTTGCCAGAGCCACCGTATCCTTTTCGGAGGTTTTATACTCT
>CACWUI010000060.1 GCA_902764045.1 uncultured Lachnospiraceae bacterium | reverse complement strand
GTGTTCTTATCAATGAAATTCACTCCCACAAGGGGCGTGTTCTGAGGGCCGCTTCCCTTTGCCTGCCAGGTTTCACCGCCGTCTGACGTAAAATATATCTTTGAAAACTGCTCCGTTGCGGTGGTGGCGTAACCCAGGACCACCACGCCGTCATTTTCATTGAACATATTTATATAATAATACGATACATCGAATACACCGTCAACCTCTGAGGTTACCCAGGTGGCTCCGCTGTCATGGGTATAGACCACACTTACGGGAATCTTTTCACCGTTTACCGTAGCGCCGCCGCTTAAGAAAGCTGCCGTTTCCTGAGACAGGAAATAACTCCCGGCAGCAAGTGAGCTGCCATCGGATGACAGGGGCAGAATCTTAAGATCAACGGGAACACTGATATAATTCTCCCCTCCGTCAAAGCTTACGGAAAGCTGACCGTTTTCTATCTTATACTCGGTAAAAGTGTCCTCCTTACCCTGTGTGGGATCTTCGGTGGGCTGGGGCGGCATCTCTCCCGTGTTGTCGGTCATGGAGATAACATAAATACCGTCTTTATTATTTCTTGTGGTTATTACCCCAAGCTTTACCGTCCAGTCGCAGTTCATCCTGCCTTCGGAAAACCTGGGATTCCATTCGGCAAAATAATCGCTTCCCGCATCAACCTGTGCCGCGGAAAATCTGATCCTTACGGTGTCATTTTTCGCATCCGCAAGCTGTATGGAGTCAACTCTTACATTTTTGAGCCGTTCCTGGGGCGGCACAAGTGTCCCCTCGAATTGGTTAAGGAAACTATTTATCCAGCTTTCCGCCTCCTCCTCCGGCTTCATGCTGTCCGTAGAATGCAGAGCTGCTTCTTTTATAAACGTGTATCTGGAAAAAAAGACCATCTGATTTTGTACAGAACGTATAATCGCAAGGATAGCAATAGCCATACCCGTAAGCACGACTAAAACAATAAGGGTTATCTTTAATGATAAAGGTGTGCGATTTTTGTCTGTTTTTTTCATTTAGACGTTACTCCTGTCTATAAGGTCCGTCATCAGATACTCGTAATTTTTATATTTCCTCAGATATCTCCAGTCAAGCATGGCCTTTGCAAAGACAAAAGCCAATACCAGGGGATGGATCAGCCAGAACCATCCCGGTGCCATGATTCCCACAGCCAGGGGAAACCCGTAGGCCGCGCAGACGCATACTATCCTTACCAGTCTGTTCTTTGAAAAGCGCTTTTTCCAGTTGATAAATTCGTCTCTCTGGAAAGCCTTTAATTCACGTCTTTCGCCTATGGCTCTGAAAAACATGGTAAGAAGCACCAGGCAGATCATGTGATATACGGAAACCCTGAATACCAGAAGTATGGGTACATGGCTTATTATGTCGATAAGTACCTTTACCCTGAATCTGCCAAGGAAACTTGTCCCCGGTTTCATGGCGAATGATCTAAGCATCACCATGTCGTTTTCCCTGATCTTTAAAACTTCCGTAAATACCAGGCTCTCCCTTATGGTTATCATCCAAAACCAGATGAAGACCGTGGTCACCTCGTAGCTGTCGATAAGCCCCGGTCTGAAATTGGTAATGAGTATGGAGGGGATAAAGACAAAGATAAGGGTCCACATCCATCTGATAAGTATTCTTTTTGCAAAAAACAAAAAGACGGTCAGGGCTTTTCTTGCCCCATCCTTTTCGGAAGGATCGCTGTCCGAGCCCGACGCCATTTTATTCTTCTTTACAGTCACGGGATATCCGAAGGCCGCAAACCACTGGGCTTTTCTGTTTCCCGTTACCTCTTTAGCCATAATCACATTTCTCCAATCAATACGGATCTGAAATCTCCGGATTCCATGGACAATATATATCCTTCCGTGCCGGAGGCGATCCTTTTTGCCTCATCCATATCGGATGTGGCAAGAATGATAACCTTGTCTTCTTTTATGTCATTAACTATCCTGCAGAGAAGCTCTTCTTCCGGGAAGGGTTCTCCGAATACCAGGATATAAGGATCCGTTGCAAAAACCGGAGCAAGCCTCAGGGCTGCCTGAATCTTTTCTCCTGCCTTCCCCACAGTCACTCCCAGTCTGTTTTCGTTCAGCTCCAATCTTTTGATAAGTGTTCCCGTGGTGGTAAGGTGTCCGGAAACTTCCGTAAGATCATCCAGATACTCTTTGACTGTAAGGAATCTGGGCAAAAACAGATCGTCCAGGCTGTTGCAGATCACGGAACCGTCCCATGTGACGATCTCCCCTCTCTTCGTAGCCTTTTCCCTGCAGGCGCATTTTAAAAAGGCTTTGTAATCCTCCGGATCCTCAGAAAATAATATATACACCTTCCCTTCCTGAAACTGAAAGGTGCAGTCCGAGAGAACCTCTTTTCCTCCTCTTGTCACGGTTAAGTGATTAAGCTGTAACATCCGTAATCTCCAATCCTTCAGGCTTCTTCGTTTGCCTTTTTGCCGGTACTCTTCCAGATAAGATAAGCGCCTATAAGGGAGTCAATGTTTCCGTCAAGCACGCTTGCGGCATTGCCCACTTCCTTGTCGGTGCGGTGATCCTTAACCATGGTGTAGGGCTGGAGCACATAGCTTCGTATCTGGTTTCCGAAGTTGATATCCTTTACGTCTCCTCTGATATCAGAGGTCTTCTCCGCGGTCTCCTGCTGCTTCAGCATAAAAAGCCTTGCCTTAAGCATCTGCATGGCCTTTTCCTTATTCTGGTGCTGTGAGCGCTCATTCTGGCACTGGACCACGATGCCTGTGGGCTCATGGGTGATCCTGATGGCAGATGATGTTTTATTTATATGCTGACCGCCGGCACCGCTGGCACGGTATGTGTCTATCCTTAAGTCGTCATCATTTACCTCAACCTCTACGTCATCCTCAAGCTCGGGCATCACGTCGCAGGAGACAAAGGATGTCTGTCTTTTGCCTGCGGCATTAAATGGAGAAATGCGCACAAGTCTGTGTACTCCGTGCTCTGACTTTAAAAGGCCGTAGGCATTTTCCCCGTGAACCTCAAAGGTAACGGACTTTATTCCTGCCTCGTCTCCGTCAAGATAATCGATGACCTCGGAGGTAAAGCCTCTTTTTTCTATCCATCTTGTGTACATACGGTAAAGCATGGAGCACCAGTCACAGGCCTCCGTGCCTCCCGCGCCGGCATTCAGCTTAACGATGGCATCCTTTGAATCGTACTCCTCGGAAAGAAGGGTATTCATTCGCATCTCGTCCAGCTTTTCCATGAAGGCATCAAACTCCTCCTTTATCTCGGGGACAAGGGACTCGTCATGCTCTTCATTTGCCATGTCTATCAGGATATTTATCTCTTCGTAGGATTTTTCAAGACTGTTATAACCTTCGATGGCGCCTTTAAGGCTCTTTAATTCACCCATGGCCCTGGTGGACTTTTCCACATCGTCCCAAAATCCCGGTTCCTCCATGATAGCTTCCGTCTCTTCGATACGGCGCTGCTTTCCTTCAAGGTCCAGGGACTTCTTGATACGCGCCATGGTCTTGTCACAGTCTGATAATTCGGTTCTGATTCTGTCTAACTCTACTATTGCCACTTTTTATTTATCCTCGTTTGATTCGGGCGCTGCTTCGGGTGCGGACTCTTCTGCTTCTGCCAACTCTCCGGCAGGAGCGTTTCCGTCTTTACCGCAGCAATGCTTATACTTTTTACCGCTTCCGCAGGGGCAGGGATCGTTGGGACGGATCTTGGGTCCTTCACGTCTTATGGTCTTAAGTGAAGCCTCTTCGCCCTCATTTTCATGAACGTGCCCCACGTCCTCTCTCTGGGCGGGATGCTCAGGCTGTACATGCATAAGGAGCCTTACGGTGTCTTCGGTGATGCCGTAGAGCATCTCGTCAAACATGTCATAACCCATAACCTTGTACTCGACTACCGGATCTCTCTGGGCAAAGGACTGAAGACCTATACCCTGCTTGAGCTGATCCATGTCGTCTATGTGATCCATCCACTTATTATCGATAACCTTAAGGAGGACCACTCGTTCCATCTCACGGATCTGGGCAGGATCGTTAAACTGGGCTTCCTTGTCCTCATATGCCTTAATGGCTTTTTCCGTAAGTTCTTTCTTAAGGTCCGCTTTATTCTTAACGCTTTCCGTCTGTGTGATGGGCTCAAGAGGAATGGTGGGAAGGATCACTTCATCCAGTTCCTCATAATTCCACTCTGCCGGATTGCCGTCCTGATAGATGACCCTGTCAACTGCTCTGTCCACAAAGTCGCCTATCATCTTGATAATGGAGGATCTCATGTCCTCACCGTTTAAGACGCGGTCTCTTTCGTGATACATGATCTCACGCTGCTCGTTCATAACCGCATCGTACTGGAGAAGTCTGCTTCTGATACCGTAGTTGTTTGTCTCGATCTTTTGCTGGGCTCTCTCGATGGCGTTGGTAAGCATCTTGTGCTCTATCTGTGTATCCTCGTCCACACCCAGGGCATTAAAGATACCCATGAGACGCTCCTGTCCGAAGAGACGCATAAGATTGTCCTCTAAGGAGATATAGAAACGTGACTCCCCGGGGTCTCCCTGACGTCCGGCACGACCGCGGAGCTGGTTGTCGATACGTCTGGACTCATGTCTTTCCGTACCGATGATCTTAAGACCGCCGATCTCTTTGACCTTTTCTCCTTCGGCATCCGCTATCTCGTCGTACTTGGCAAACTTCTCATTGTAAAGGACGCAGGCATCGTGAAGAAGCCTTTTCATCTCATTTTCCGCTTCTTCTGATACAGCCTCATATTTTTTAAGGTCAAGGGCGGCTTTGAGTTTTTCCTCGAAGGGCACTCCCTCAGCCCTGGCTTCCTGCATGGCAAGCTGTACTATCTCAAGGGCGTCCTCGATGATCTCCTCGGAATAACCTGCATGAACAAGGTCCTCTCTTGCCATAAACTCCGCATTTCCGCCCAGCTTGATATCTGTACCTCGACCTGCCATGTTGGTGGCGATGGTCACGGCGCCAAGCTTACCTGCCTGGGCTACGATCTTTGCCTCAAGCTCGTGGAACTTGGCATTCAGCACGCTGTGCTCTATGCCCTCGGCTTTAAGCAGCTCGCTTAACTGCTCTGATGTATCAATGGTAACGGTACCCACAAGCACGGGCTGTCCCTTTGCATTTGATTCTTTAACCGATTCGATAACGGCGCGGAACTTACCTGCCTTTGTCTTGTAAACCGCATCGTTGTTATCCTGACGGATAACGGGCTTGTTGGTGGGGATCTCCACAACGTCCATCTTGTAGATCTCCCTGAACTCCTTCTCCTCGGTAGCCGCGGTACCGGTCATTCCCGCCTTCTTGTCGAACTTATTAAAGAAGTTCTGGAAGGTAATTGTGGCAAGGGTCTTGCTTTCCTTCTTTACGGTAACATGCTCCTTTGCCTCGATGGCCTGGTGAAGACCGTCGGAATAACGACGTCCCGGCATGATACGGCCCGTAAACTCATCAACGATAAGGACCTCATTGTCCTTAACCACATAATCCTTATCTCTGTGCATAAGGTTGTGGGCGCGGAGTGCAAGGGTAACGTTGTGCTGGATCTCAAGGTTCTCGGGATCGGCATAATTGTCAAGGTGGAAGAACTTCTCAACCTTGTGGACACCCTGCTCGGTAAGGTTTACGATCTTGTCCTTTTCATTTACAACGAAGTCTCCGTCCTCTTCTATCTCCTCCTGCATGATGGCCTTGATCTTGGTCATCTCGCCCTTGAACTCACCTCGTTCAAGCTGTCTTGCAAGCACGTCGCAAAGCTCGTAAAGCTTGGTGGACTTGTTGCCCTGACCGGAAATGATAAGGGGTGTACGGGCCTCGTCGATAAGCACGGAGTCAACCTCATCGATGATACAGTACTTAAGGCCTCTGAGCACCTGCTGCTCCTTGTAAATAGCCATGTTGTCACGAAGGTAGTCAAAGCCCAGCTCGTTGTTGGTAACGTATGTGATATCGCAGGCATAAGCCTCTCTTCTCTGCTTATCCTTTAAGTCGTGAAGGATGACACCCACAGAAAGCCCCAAAAATCTGTGGATCCTTCCCATCCATTCGGCATCTCGCTGTGCCAGGTAATCGTTTACGGTTACGATATGCACGCCTTCCCCTTTAAGAGCGTTCAAGTAAGCAGGACATGTGGAAACAAGGGTCTTACCTTCACCGGTACGCATCTCCGCGATACGTCCCTGGTGCAGGATGATACCACCGATAAGCTGTACCTGATAATGCTCCATCCCCAATACTCTTTTGGCCGCCTCGCGGACCGTGGCATATGCCTCCGGAAGCAGATCGTCAACCGTCTCCCCGTTTTTCAAACGTTCCTTAAATTCAGCGGTCTTTGCCTTCAGAGCCTCATCGGAAAGACCGTTATAAGTCTCTCTCAAGGCCTCTATCTTGTTTATCAAAGGCATGATCCTTTTTACTTCTTTTTTGGATTGGTCTCCACTCTTTGAAGCACCGGAGAGACATCCAAAACGTTCTTCCAGGGCTCTCTGAGGAGGCTGACCATCATGATCAGTATCCTTTGGACGATAGTCATCTCAATCTCGGAAAAGTCTCTTGCTTTATCAAGAGCCTGTCCCGTTCCGCCCAGCATTCTGTCTATCATAGCATAGGCGATATTTGTGGCAAGGTCCATGATGATATTGCCGTTTAAGGGCTCAAAGTTAACTATTCCGAGGATTACGGGGTTTGACAGCGCGTTTGAGAACTCGTTGAAAGTAACGGTCTCGGAGCTGGCCACCGTAACCTGTACGTTCTTTCGAAGGTACACCGGAAGGTTGGTCGAAATAAGTCGGCCGTAGTGCTCGAATATGATCTCAAGCGTTCTTAAGTGCTCTTTGGAGAATTTCGTAGGTCGTCCGAAGTCGTAGTTTCTGACCTGTTTTTCTTCTTCTCCCGATATCGAATCAACATCAAGATCACCGCTGGACAGAGCCGCAAGCAGATTGTCTATTTCATTTTGCGAAAGGACCTCTCCCAAAGAAATCCACCTCCAAGCGACGCTGTTTGCGTCAGTTTTTTATCCAAACTGGGTGTCGCTGATTGCGATAGCGTAAATAAAGTCAGATCCGAAAAGATCCTGGATTGCCTTTAAGATCTCAGCCTTAAGGCCCTCTTCATTGCTTCTGCATTCAGCCTCGGTCTTTGAAGAGATGATCTTTCTGATGGCATCTTTTATAAGGCTTTCGCTTCCTGCTACAAGGGGCTGCATCTCTTTGTAGTCCTCATGGTTTTTATTTATCTGAAGAGAGATATGACAAACCATATAA
>CACWUI010000059.1 GCA_902764045.1 uncultured Lachnospiraceae bacterium | reverse complement strand
CTTCGTACACTTTATCCATAGCCACGCTCCCGTTTATTTGTATTTACGTTGTTACCGAAGATATTTTACACTCATAGCCTGAAAATAACAATAAATTTTTATTACATCTGACCCATTACATTTACCATCTCAATGGCTGACAGAGCACAGTCATAACCTTTATTTCCGGCCTTGCTTCCCGCACGCTCAACCGCCTGCTCGATATTGTCGGTGGTAAGTATTCCGAAAAGTGTGGGAACTCCCGTTTCCATTGAAATGTGGGCAATGCCTTTTGAAACCTCATTGCACACATAGTCATAATGGGTTGTTGAACCCCTGATCACCGCGCCTACACAGATCACCGCGTCGTATTTGCCCGATTCAGCCATTTTCTTAGCGACGGTGGGAATCTCAAATGCCCCGGGGATCCACGCTGCCGTAATGTTTTTCTCCTCCACGCCGTGACGCACAAGACCGTCCACAGCTCCTCCCAGAAGCTTATTTGTGATAAATTCGTTGAAACGTGAGGCTACAATGCCCACCTTCATGCCTTTGGGTGCTATTACTTTTCCTTCAATAACGTTTATGTTGTTCATGTTTTTTTCCTTTCCTGATCTTATATACTAAAAATTTTTTATAAGCCCCGGCAAAACCAATGCTTTTTACGCCCCCTTTTTTCGCTGGGCTTTTTCTTTTTTTATGTTTTCTTAAACTGCGCGAACCGGGATGCGAAAAAGCATTGTTTTTGCATATGGCAATTAAATTTTTGACAGATTGACAGTTTCGTTTTACCAATCGCTATTTTTTCTCACACTCCGTCCAGAATATGTCCCATCTTGGTCTTCTTGGTCTTCAGATAATTCAGATCATACTTCTGAGGCTTTATCTCTATGGGTACTCTTTCTTTGATCTCGATACCAAAGTCCGAAAGAGCGTAGATCTTGTCAGGATTATTGGTCAGAAGCCTGAGGGATCTTACTCCCAGTTTCTTTAAGATCTGGGCTCCCACCCAGTATTCACGCATATCCGGCGCAAAGCCCAGCTTTACGTTTGCCTCCACCGTATCCAGACCCTGCTCTTGCAAGGCGTAGGCCTTTATCTTATTTATCAGACCTATTCCGCGTCCTTCCTGGCGCATATACAGCAGGATCCCACGGCCTTCCTTTTCAATCATATCCATTGATCTGGCAAGCTGCTGCCCGCAGTCGCACCGAAGAGAGCCGAAAGTGTCCCCGGTAAGACACTCTGAGTGTACCCTGCACAACACATCCTCACCATCTGCGATATCTCCCTTTACTAGAGCTACATGATGTTCACCCGTAATGTCGTTTATAAAGCCGTACATCCGAAATTCACCGTGCTCTGTGGGAAGCTGCGCCTCAGCCTCCTTTACCACATGATCCTCATGGATCCTGCAATAGCGCTGAAGCTCGCTTATGGTAATAAATGTCAGCCCGTGTTCTTTTGCAAACTCCATAAGCTGCGGTGTACGCATCATGGTTCCGTCATCCGCCATTATCTCACAGCAAACACCGCACTCCTCAAGCCCTGCCAGGCGCATAAGATCCACTGTTGCCTCCGTATGGCCGTTTCGTGTCAGGACTCCGCCATGGCGGGCCACCAGAGGGAAAACGTGCCCGGGACGCCTGAGGTCTGCAGGCCCTGTTTTCGGGTCGGCGCATTTTATCATGGTAAATGAACGCTCCTCTGCGGAGATACCCGTGGTGGTGTCCACATGATCCACGGATACGGTAAATGCGGTCTGGTGATTGTCCGTGTTTTCAGATACCATGGGGGGGAGTCCCAGGCGATCGGCCACTTCAATGCTCATGGGGGTACATATCAGACCTTTGGCATTTGTGGCCATGAAGTTGATATTTTCCCGTGTGGCAAATTCGGCAGCGCATATCAGATCTCCTTCATTTTCCCTGTCCTCATCGTCTGTCACGAGAATGATCTTTCCCTCCTTCAGATCCTCCAGGGCTTTTTCAATCGTGTCGTATTTAAATTCATCCAAATTTTATCACCTCCTTTAAAATCCGTTTTCCGTAAGATATTCCAGGGACAAGCCTGCTCTTTTTTCTTCGGGCAGCATGAGCTTTTCCACGTATTTCCCTACTATGTCGTTTTCAAGATTTATCGTATCTCCCGGCTTTTTCTTTAAAAGCGTGGTTTCTTCCCCTGTGTGAGGTATAACTGAAACCTTGAAAAAAGTATCTTTGGCTTCAGCAACCGTAAGGCTTATGCCGTCAATGGCAACAGAGCCTTTTTCAATAATATACCGCATGATCCGTGACGGAGCCTCAATGGTTACCCATACCGCATTTTCCTCACGTTTAAGTTCCTTTATAACCCCGGTTCCGTCTATATGACCGGAAACGATGTGCCCGCCGAACCTGCCGTCTGCCGCCATGGCGCGCTCAAGGTTTACCGCATCTCCGGGATGCTTATCAGCAAGGCAGCTGCGTCGTATGGTTTCCGCCATAACGTCGGCGGTAAAATGATCACTCCCCATGCCTGTGACCGTGAGACAGATGCCGTCTACCGCAATGCTGTCTCCGACAGCGGTTCCCTCAAGGACCTTTGACGCCTGAATAGTGATCCCGCCGGATCTGCCGGTTGTGTTAAATCTTTTTATTGTTCCGGTTTCTTCGATTATGCCTGTAAACATTGTTGTCGCTCCTTTCAGATGCCACGGTGGGTTCATCCTTTGCTTACTTTGTATTTCATAAGTAAATCCTCTCCGATTATTTCAGATGATATAAAATCCAGCATTACCGCTTCATCCGGATACTCAACTCCCATACCACCCACGGGTGTTTTTGCGTTTCCTCCGAATATCTTCGGAGAAACAAATACATTTACCTCATTTACGATCCCGGCATTCAGCGCACTGTAGTTGATATCTGCTCCCCCTTCTATGAGAAGCCCGGATATTTTTTCCTCTCCCAGAAGCTTCACCAGCTTTTTAAGATCCACATGACCGTAAGATCCGGGCAGATTTATCACACGGGCACCGGCATTTTCCAGATTTCGCCTTTTTTCCGATTTTTGAAATTCCCCGTCTGTCATTGCAGATATTATCATGGTGGGGATTTCGTCTGCCGTTTTCAAAATTTTACAATCCGGAGGGATACGCAGCCTGCTGTCAGGGATAATGCGCAACGGGTTTCTTCCCCCGGGGATCCTTGCAGTAAGCATGGGATCATCCGCCAGCACCGTTCCTATACCGGCAAGAATGGCCGGGTACTCATTTCTCAAGTGCTGCACATATTCTCTCGAGGCTTCGCATGATACCCATTTGGATTCCCCTGTCTTCGTGGCGATCTTGCCGTCCGCAGTCATGGCATATTTCATAAGGACATACGGGGTCTTTGCGGTGATAAAATGAAAAAATCTTTTATTTAAGGCATCGCATTCTTCTTTGCAAAAATCCTGTATAACCGTGATGCCCGCCTCTTCAAGCTGCTGTACGCCTTTACCGGAGACAATGGGATTTAGATCTCTTGAGCCGATGATCACCCTGCCGATACCATGCTCAATTATCGCATCGGTACATGGCGGGGTCTTGCCGTGGTGACAGCAGGGTTCCAGGGTCACGTACAGATCGGCGCCTTTAGCATCCCCGCTTAAATGCGCCAGGGCATTTCGCTCCGCATGCAGTCCGCCGTAGTGTTCATGAAATCCTTCACCTATTATCCGGTTGTTTTTTACTATCACCGCACCCACCAGCGGATTGGGATCCACCGCACCGGTACCTATTTTTGCAAGTTCGATGGCTCGCAGCATATATTTTTCGTCTGTCATTTTTAACTACCTTTTATAAAAAAAGATCCCGATATAAAATCGGGGTCTGTATATGCCAAAAATAGTATCCTGCTATTTTCTTCTCTCATCCAGACTAT
Source organism: uncultured Lachnospiraceae bacterium (assembly GCA_902764045.1). Lineage (GTDB taxonomy): Bacteria > Bacillota > Clostridia > Lachnospirales > Lachnospiraceae > UBA4285. The sequence goes on along the minus strand of CACWUI010000059.1, from coordinate 3,414 downwards.
ACTGTCGGCTTTGGAATCTCACCAAATCATACAAAGCTTCCTGCCTTGTTCGCGGGCTTTACCGCCGGTGGGGAATCACACCCCGCCCCGAAGAATTTAATTGTGACTATGATAGTACTATTGTTGATCATGCTTGTCAACTTTGGTCTTATATCCGTCTTATCCCTTCCCAGATATACTGTAGCACCGTATCCGGGAACATTTTGGAGAAAAATCTGTGTATGGTGCATACTATACCCGGGGTAATGACCGGCAGCCCCGGCAGAGACCATGCAAGGGATACACCGGCAACCCGGGAGGCCTTTGATGCAAAGGGAAACCTCTTTATGCCGTTGTCAGCGGTTTTTGCCACAGGTATAAACTCGGTGTCTCCGATCCAGTAAGGGCACACTGCCGTCACCATTATCCTTCTGGGCAACAGTTCCATTCTCAAAGCCCTTGTGTATCTGAGAAGAAAGGCTTTTGACGCAGCATAAATGCCCAGCTTCTGAAAGGGTTGAAAACCTGCGGTGGAGCATACATTTATTATACGGTCACCTTTGCCCATAAAGGGTATGCACATATCTGTCACTGCTACGGCGGCTGTACAGTTCAGATCGATCATTCCTTTCTTGTCATTTAAAGAAACCGCCTTGTAATCACCTATCTTTCCGAATCCTGCGCAGTTAATAAGTATTCCTACCCGGATGTTTTGCTGATTTAAACTCTCATACAGTTTCTCAAGCCCTGACTCATCCGTCAGATCTGCGGACAGGCATCTGGTTTTACACGAAACTGAATCAGCCACATCCTTTAGTCTTTCCGAACGTCTTGCCACAAGCCATATTTCATCTATTCCCTTTCCTTTTTCGGAAATAAGCCTTGCGTACTCTCTGCCGAGACCGGAGGATGCCCCCGTAATAATGGCTATACGCTTTTGTCCTCTGTTTTTTTCTTTTCCCGGCAGTCTGTACCAGAGCAATTCCGCCAAGATCGCCGCCACTCCCGCCAGAAGAGCGAATATAAAAACATTTCCCGCAATTTCTCCGACTATACCGAACATATCCTCACTCCGTTTATATGATAATCAGTTATATACCACCACAGTTGTATTTGACGGTATTACATCATAGATCCACTTGGCATCCTCAAGCCTGAGTCTTACACAGCCATGGGAAACTTTTGCCCCCAGGGTTCCGTCCACTATGCCTGATCTGTCGAAGGAACGGTCATAGATAATGGAATGGAACAGGAAGCTTCCGTAAAATCTCGTATAATACCAGCATCTTCCGTTGGTTCCCGTATCAAAATAAAGTCCTTTCTGTCCCGTTTTAAAAACTCCTGTCACCGTGTAGCTGGAAGGCTTTCCCACGCTGCAGATCCAATATTTAGTATAGTTCCAGTTGTTCTTTCCCCCCGTAAAAACGGCTGTCCTGCACTTATCCCTGTTTACAAGGATAAGATACCCCGTGGGGCTTGAATAGGACTGCGCTTTTGTAAGCATTTCATTGTCCTCGGAAATAAGCCAGCCTCTGCCGTCAAAGCTGTAAAGTGTACCGTTTATGTTCTTTAATCCCGTAACAAGCCAGCCGTTTCCGCCGAAATAACTTTTGTGTTTCTCACTGTTTCCATCGGGATCTGACGTACCTTTGCCAAGAGTTTGCCATCCCGTTCTGAGCCACCCGTTATTGCCGAAATAACTCCAATGCTTTTGCGCATTTCCATCTGGATTGGATGTGCCTTTCCCCATCAGATTCCAACCTGTTCTGAGCCACCCGTCATTACCGAAATAACTCCAGTGCATCACATTGTTTCCATCGGGGTTTGAGGTTCCCTTGCCCATACGCTGCCATCCGGTACGAAGCCAGCCATTATCACCGAAATAACTCCAATGTTCGGTTTTTTCTCCCTCTGCCTTTCCCATTTTTCTCCAACCGGTATAAAGGCGGCCGTAGGTATTATCAAAAAATGAATAATGGTCTGTTTTTTCTCCTTCCGATTTGGTCATACGTTTCCATCCTTTGACCAATTGTCCGTCTTTTACAAAATGAGTATATCCGTTTGCCTTTATCCAGACATTTCCTTTTTCGGGAACCGTTGTCATTTTTCCTTCGATCATTATCTCTTTGGTACTTTGAGTATCTGCCTGTACCGCCTGAGGAAATGTTCCTCCTATGCCTGCTGTAATACCTGACACAACAAGAAAAAATGCCATTGTTGATACCTTTGATCTTCTCATTTTAATACCCCCTTTTTATACAGATTATTTTTAAGTGTTTTTTTTGAATATACTCTTTTTTCTTAATCTCTGCAAACGATAAAACTTGACAAGATCATCTGTTAATGTATTATTTAATAACGGAAAACAGTTCGTGAATAAGTTATATAAAGAAGGTATGAAGATGAAAAAAGTTACTCTGCTTACAATATGTGCCATAAGTGCCGCAACTGCGGCAACCGTTGTGATCGGCGCTATCGGAAGCAATACCAATACGTCTGCGCTGGAGGCGGCTACCCAGGTGGCAGCTGAAAGTGAGCCGGAGACCATTACTGAAACCACTACCGAAACAGAAACAACCGTTTCTATTGAGGATTCTGTTTTTGCAGGGGGTTCTTTGCTTGCAGGCGTTATAACTTTGGAAAAGCCTCAGGAAGAGACTACGGAAAGTGAAACTACTACCGAAGAGGAGACTACGGTGGTCGAGACCACGGAAGAGGAAGAGATCATAGAATATTACTATTACGAAGAAGAAGAGGATGAAGATGAAAACTACCCTACATCCTCAGATAATGATAACTATCAGCCTCCTGCTACTCAGGCGCCTACCCAGGCACCTACACAACCGCCTACCGAGGCTCCTACTCAGCCGCCTACCGAGGCTCCTACTCAGCCGCCTACTGAGGCTCCCACACAGCCGCCGGTGACGGAAGCGCCTTATGTTCCGGAAGATACTACCGGGGAGGCGACGGAGTAAACAAGGTGGAGCATAGCGTTTTGCCCTCGCTTCGCTCGGTCAATCCGCATGCGCATTACGCTAAGTTTTACTTAAGATTTTGCGCGATTAGCGTCTTGTCCGCTTCGCGTCCAATCCGCACGCGCCGATGGCGCGCAATACAAACAAAAAAAGTATCCCTAGAGAGTAAACTCTCAGGGATACTTTTTTCATTTGTGCTCCGCGCAAAATCTGTTCGCGATCACTCTATAATCGTAGCAACTGCTCCTGAACCTACTGTGTGGCCACCCTCTCTGATAGCGAAACGAAGACCCTGCTCCATAGCTACCTTGTGGATAAGTTCTACAGTCATCTCAACGTTATCTCCGGGCATGCACATCTCTGTACCTGCAGGAAGCTCGCAAACACCGGTAACGTCTGTTGTTCTGAAGTAGAACTGAGGTCTGTAGTTGTTGAAGAAAGGTGTGTGACGTCCACCCTC
>CACWUI010000058.1 GCA_902764045.1 uncultured Lachnospiraceae bacterium | reverse complement strand
TCACGGCGATCTGCATGCCGAGACATATTCCCAGATAAGGAATATTATTGGTCCTGGCATACTCTGCGGAAATGATCATCCCTTCAATGCCCCGGTCTCCGAAGCCTCCGGGTACAATAACTCCGGAAACTCCCGAAAGCACTTCACCCACATTTTCTTTGGTGACTTTTTCCGAATCCACCCAGCGGATATTTACATCGGCGCCGTTTGCCACGCCGCCGTGCTTTAATGCCTCGACCACGCTGATATATGCATCGTGAAGCTGGGTGTATTTGCCCACAAGGGCGATTTCCACCGATGTGGAAGGATTTTTCCAGGCCGTGCACATGGCTTTCCAGTCATCAAGGTCGGGCTCGGGACAGGGGAGCCCCAGGCAGTCACATACCACCTGGGCAAAGTTTTCATTTTCAAGGGCAAGAGGCACCTCGTATAAAACGTCCACGTTGTTATTCTCAAGAACGTGTGACTTGTCCACATTACAGAACAGGGCGATCTTATCTTTTATGCCGTCCTCAAGAGGATAATCCGTACGGCAAACGATGATATCCGGCTGGATACCCATGCTGAGCAGTTCCTTTACGCTCATCTGTGTGGGTTTGGTCTTCATCTCACCGGAAGCCTGAAGATAGGGGATGAGTGTCACATGGATGTTAACCACATTTTCATGTCCCACGTCGTGCTGGAACTGTCTGATGGCCTCGATAAAGGGCTGGCTTTCGATATCACCTACGGTGCCGCCCACCTCGATGATGGCGATCTTGGTCTCTCCGGACTCCTTATCCTCATGATAGAAGCTGCTTTTGATCTCATTGGTGATATGAGGGATGACCTGTACCGTGCCGCCGCCGTAATCACCGTGACGCTCTTTATTTATAACCGACCAGTAAACTTTTCCGGAGGTAATGTTTGACCGTTTATCAAGGCTTTCATCGATGAATCTTTCGTAGTGCCCGAGATCAAGATCGGTCTCCGCGCCGTCATCGGTAACGAAAACCTCACCGTGCTGGATGGGGTTCATGGTGCCGGGGTCTATATTGATATAAGGGTCGAATTTCTGCATGGTCACGGAATATCCCCGTGCCTTAAGAAGACGCCCCAGAGACGCCGCAGTGATCCCCTTTCCCAGACCGGAAACAACTCCGCCCGTTACAAATACGTATTTAACAGCCATGAAAACCCTCCGAAAAATTATTTTTAAAAATCAAGTAATCATTATAACCCATGAAAGAGTCCATTGCAATTACGGGTTATAATACATTTTTAATAATTAGCAACCTTTATTATTATTGCGAAAACCAATCGTTCCATTTATAATTAAGAGTAATTTTTATTAAGAGGAGACTTTAATGAGCGAAGACCAGAATAATTTCAACAACGGTTCAGGGGGCGATAAAAGACCCAATCGCGGGCCTGCCACGGCCATGATGCTGGTTATTGCCGTGATCATGACCATCGCAGTCATTGCCCTTATGAACAACGCGGTCAGGGGGGTCTCATATCAGGAAACTCCTTATAATGAGTTCTACGAACATCTGCAAAAGGATGAGGTGGAGGCTGTAACCTATAAGGAAAGCAGGATTGACTACACCCTGAAGGAAGATAACAGCGCATCAAATGTGCTTACGGGCAAAAAGAAGACCTATTACACGGGAAGCGTGCCGGATTATGATCTGGTGCCGGAGCTGAAAGCAAAGGGCGTGACCATAAACGGTTACATACCAGACAACAGCGGCTCCATTTTAAGCTTTATACTGGTCTGGATAATGCCCATTGCCATCGTGTTCCTGCTCATGATCTTTATGTCCAGGCGTCTGGGAAGAGGCGGCGGACTTATGGGTATCGGCAAGAGCAATGCCAAGATCTATGAGCAGAAAGACACGGGAGTCACATTTAAGGATGTGGCCGGCCAGGACGAGGCCAAGGAATCTCTTGTGGAGGTGGTGGATTTCCTTCATCATCCGAACAAATACACAAGCATAGGAGCCAAGCTTCCCAAGGGAGCCCTTCTTGTGGGACCTCCGGGTACGGGTAAGACCCTTCTTGCAAAGGCCGTTGCAGGCGAAGCCGGAGTACCTTTCTTTTCCCTTGCGGGATCTGATTTTGTGGAGATGTTTGTAGGTGTGGGTGCTTCAAGGGTACGTGACCTGTTCAGCGAGGCGCAGAAAAAAGCGCCGGCGATCATCTTTATTGACGAGATCGATGCCATAGGAAAAAGCCGTGACACCAGATTCGGCGGCAATGACGAGCGTGAGCAGACCTTAAACCAGCTCCTTGCGGAGATGGACGGATTTGATTCCTCAAAGGGTGTGTTTATCCTGGCTGCCACCAACAGGCCCGAGGTTCTGGATAAGGCGCTGCTCAGACCCGGTCGTCTTGACAGAAGAGTTATCGTGGACAAGCCGGATCTGAAAGGCCGTCTTGAGACATTAAAGGTTCACGCCAAAAATGTGCGCCTTGATGATACGGTGGATCTGGAGGAGATCGCCCTTGCCACCAGCGGTGCCGTAGGTTCTGACCTTGCCAATATGATAAATGAGGCGGCCATTGCAGCAGTTAAGGCAAAAAGAAAGGCCGTGTCACAGGAGGATCTTTGGGAAGCCGTCGAGGTGGTGGTGGCAGGTAAGGAGAAAAAGGATCGAATATTAAGCGAAGACGAGAAGAAGACTGTGGCTTACCATGAGGTGGGGCATGCGCTCGTCACCGCCGTTTCAAAGAATTCCGAGCCTGTTCAAAAGATCACCATCGTGCCCAGGACCATGGGGACTCTGGGGTATGTTATGCAGGTTCCGGAGGAAGAAAAGTACCTTATGAGCAAGGATGAGATGATCTCAAGGCTTACCACTCTTCTTGCGGGACGAGCGGCAGAGGAGATAGTGTTTAACAGGATCACAACGGGAGCTGCCAATGACATAGAGCAGGCCACAAAGCTTGCCAGGGCCATGGTCACCCAGTACGGTATGTCGGATGAGTTCGGACTTATGGGGCTTGAGACCATTGAGGATAAATACCTGGAGGGCAGGGCTGTTATGAACTGCTCCGATGCCACGTCTACCCAGATAGATAATGAGATCAAAAACATGCTTAAGAAATGTTATGCAAAGGCAAAGCAGATCCTTACCGAAAACAGAAAGGTGCTTGACGCCATAGCGGCGCATCTTTTTGAAAAGGAGACCATTACCGGTAAGGAGTTTATGGAGATCCTTAACCGGGAAAAGGCGGAATCCTGAGCGGGACCCGGTCTCCTCTAAATAAATATCAGACAGGAAAAAATTATGGCAGGATTTACCCACTTACATGTTCATACCGAATATTCCCTTCTTGACGGCTCCGGCAAGATCCAGGAAATGGTAAAAAGGGCAAAGGAACTGGGTTTTGACAGTCTTGCCATTACCGACCACGGCGTCATGTACGGAGTCATTGATTTCTACAAAGCCGCTTTGGCGGAAGGTATAAAGCCTGTTATAGGATGTGAGGTGTATGTAGCGCCGGGCTCCAGATTTGATAAGGAGGCCACTGTTAGTGAGAGCCGCTACAATCACCTCATTTTGCTTGCGGAAAATAACACGGGATATGCCAATCTCATGAAGATAGTATCCATAGGATTTCTTGAAGGCTATTATTACAAACCCAGAGTGGATCATGAAGTGCTTGAAAAATACCATGAGGGAATAATAGCCCTTTCCGCATGCCTTGCTGGAGAGGTCCAGAGAGAGCTTGAAGCGGGAAGATATGAGGAGGGCAAAAAAGCCGCCCTTCATCTTGAGAGTATCTTCGGAAAAGGAAACTTCTTTCTTGAACTGCAGAACCATGGTATCGTGGCGCAACAGGCCGTAAATAAAAGTCTTATAAAGATGTCTGAGGAGACAGGAATAGATCTGGTCTGCACCAATGACGTTCATTACATAAATGCAACAGATGCCCAGGCGCATGATGTGCTGCTCTGTATTCAGACCGGCAAGACCATAAGTGACGAAAACCGCATGAGATACGAGGGCGGTCAGTTTTTCCTGAAGTCGGAAGAAGAGATGAGGGTTCTTTTCGGTCATGTGCCCGGGGTCCTGGAAAATACCAAAAAGATCGCCGACAGGTGCAATGTGGAGATAGAGTTCGGTGTCACCAAGCTGCCTAAGTTTGATTATCCGGCAGGGTATGATTCCTCATGGGACTATCTTCAGGATCTTTGCAGGGCGGGTCTTGAGAAAAGGTACAGACTCCTTGAAAGAGATGATGCGGAAGAACTCCGGGCGCGCATGGACTACGAGCTGTCCGTTATCCACGACATGGGTTATGTGGACTATTTTCTTATTGTTTGGGATTATATAAGATATGCAAAAGAACATGGTATAGCAGTGGGGCCCGGAAGGGGATCTGCGGCGGGGAGTATAGTGTCTTATTGCCTTGAGATCACGGACATAGACCCTGTAAAATACTCCCTTGTGTTTGAGCGTTTTTTAAATCCCGAGAGAGTATCCATGCCCGATATCGACGTGGATTTCTGCTATGAGAGACGTCAGGAGGTAATAGATTATGTTATCGGAAAATATGGACACGAATGCGTTTCCCAGATCATTACTTTCGGGACCCTTGCCGCCCGTGCCGCCATTAAAGACGTGGGACGTGCCCTTGAGATGCCCTATGCCGAGGTAAATGAGATAGCAAAGCTGGTTCCCCAGGCCATAGGAATGACCATTGAGAGAGCTCTTGAGGAAAATCCCGATTTCAGGGATGTGTATGAGAGCAATCCCAAGGCAAGGGAGATAATAGATACCGCCAAGAGCCTTGAAGGGCTGCCGAGACACTCATCCATCCATGCCGCGGGAGTCCTTATCTGCGACAGACCTGTAGATGAGTATGTCCCCGTATCGATCGGAGCGGAGGGGGAGAGTGTTGCCGCATTTACCATGACTACCCTTGAAAATCTGGGACTTTTGAAAATGGATTTTCTGGGACTCAGGACGCTTACCGTTATACGTGATGCGGAAGAGATGATAAGGAAAAACAATCCTGATTTCAAAGTGGAGGAGCAGCCTGAAGACGACAAGGCGGTTTATGATTACATTTCCACGGGAAAAAATGACGGCATATTCCAACTTGAAAGCACCGGGATGAAAAGCTTTATGAAAGAGTTAAAGCCGGGAAATCTGGAAGACCTTATTGCGGGTATCTCACTTTACCGTCCCGGTCCCATGGACTTTATTCCCCAGTATATAAAGGGGAAAAACAACGCTGCAAACGTGACCTATGACTGTCCACAGCTCGAACCCATACTTAAACCTACATACGGATGTATCGTTTATCAGGAGCAGGTCATGCAGATAGTCCGTGACTTAGCCGGCTATTCCTGGGGACGGAGCGATCTGGTGCGCCGCGCCATGTCAAAGAAAAAGGCCGACGTGATGGAAAGGGAGAGACACAACTTCATCTACGGCAATGAAGAGGAGGAGGTGGAAGGCTGTGTGAAAAGGGGCATCTCCGAAGAGGTGGCAGGCCGCATCTACGATGAGATGACGGATTTTGCAAAATACGCTTTCAACAAATCCCATGCTGCCTGCTATGCGGTGATAGCCTACAGGACGGCATATCTTAAGACCTATTACCCCGTTGAATTTATGGCGGCTCTTATGACTTCGGTCATAGATAATACGGATAAAGTGGCGGCTTATATTTACAGTTGCAGGCAGATGGGGATAAGGATAAGCCCTCCCGATATAAACAGATCCTGCGAAAACTTCACCGTGGAAAACGGAACCGTAAGACTTGCCTTAAATGCGGTAAAAGGTCTGGGGCATGCCGTGATAGGAGAACTTGTCAGGGAAAGAAAAGAAGGTGGGGATTTTACCTCCATGGAGGATTTTGTGCGCCGCATGTGCGGTGTGCTGAATAAAAAATCCCTGGAAAACCTTATTCTTGCCGGAGCCCTGGACAGTGTTGAGGATAAGAGCAGACGGGCAATGTCCGTTTGCAGCGCTGAGATGCTTGAGACCGCATCGAAAAGAAATAAGGATTCGGTAACGGGACAGGTATCTATATTTGATATGATGAACCAGAGCGGAAATGAGGAAGATTTTACCATGCCGGGTTCAACGGTGCCCGATATGGACGAATTTTCAAATGCAGAGCTTCTTGAAAGAGAAAAAGAGGTCCTGGGCATCTATGTAAGCGGTCATCCTCTTGATGAAGACATGAACCTCTGGAAAAACCGCACCGACGCGGTATCCTCGGATTTTGAAGCGGAGACCGAAGGCGGGGAATGTAAGGTCAGGGAAGGTAAAAAATATAATGTGGGAGGCATAATAACAGAAGTAAAATGCATCACCACAAAAAAGGGTCAGAATATGGCTTTTGTTACGGTAGAGGATGTGATAGGAACACTGGAGGTTGTTGTATTTCCTTCAGTATATGAGCAAAACAGGGATGTCCTTTGGGAAGGAAACAAGATATTTGTGTCAGGCAAGGCAAGCGTGGACGCATCAGGGGATGCAAAGCTTCTTGCAGACAAGATAGCCTCTTTTGATGCGGTGCCCAAAAAACTTTGGATAAGATTCCCGGATGAAGAGACCTACCTTTCAATGAAGGAAGCCTTAAAGCAAAAGCTGGCACAGGCTGAACTTTCCGGGAACGGCACGGATTTTGTGATCATCTATTGCGAAGCTCAAAAGAAAATGGACAAGTGGGGACCGGAGGAGCGCACCAAGGTGAATGCCCGGGTTTTGGAAGAGCTTAAGATGATGCTTGGGGAAGGGAATGTGGAGGTGACATGATAACGTGATCTTGATTTTCGCTACTTGCGGGTATAGCCTATGTATATACATATTATAGGAGGTTATCGGAATGAATACTCAATTGCACAGTTGGTGATTGAGCTACGCGAAAATGCGACAAAAAAAGATTCCCACGGGAATCTTTTTTTGTACAAAACTATTAAATCAATGGAACTTATGATCAGGACCTGTACACGATAACAGGCGTGCCGTAATCCATCACTTCATACATTTTCTGAACCACAGAATAAGGCGTATTTATACAGCCATGAGAACCCGCGTACTTGTAAAGAGTGCCTCCGTAGGTGGAATACCAGTTGGCATCGTGGATACCTTCGCCGCGCCAGTTAAAGGGCATCCAGTAGTCGGAGTGTACCACAGGCTGGAACTGACGGAAATATTTGTCACGCTGCTTGTCAAGGATCCTGAACACACCAACGGTGGTAGGTGTCCATTGGGCTGAGCTTTCCGTGCCGGTACGTACATCCGTATCTATGTAAAGTTCTCCGTTTCGATAGTACCACATATGCTGCCTTGAAATATCTATCTCTACATATGT
>CACWUI010000057.1 GCA_902764045.1 uncultured Lachnospiraceae bacterium | reverse complement strand
TTTTATCTGATGGCTTTAAGACAAGGAACTTCGGGAAATATTATCTGTGTCCCGTTGCGGGTGTTATAAATGAACCACGGCTTTTTAACGGCTTGTGGAGCAAGGACAGTCATGGCAATAAGGTGAAGATCCGGGATGTGGGCTGGGATCCTGATGATGGCAGGTCATTCCCCAAAGAGTATTTTGTTAGGGGCAATGTGCCGGTGCAGACGGCTGTCTGTCCCTTAAAGGATAACGGCAGGCTGACCCTTTTAAAGGTGGAACTGCTGACAGGGAAAACCCATCAGATAAGGGCTCAGCTGGCAGGAGCAGGATTTCCGCTGGTGGGTGATCATAAATACGGCAGACGTGATGTTAATGAGTTTTATAAGAAGAAATACGGCACGGAGTATCAGCTGCTTCATGCGTATATGCTGGAGATCCCCGGAAAGCAGGTATTTTTTGCCGGACTTCCGGACAGGTTTGTGGAGTTTTTAAAGGGAGAAGATTTATGGGTACATGGAATTCAAGAGGTCTTCGCGGATCGGGACTTGAGGATCTGATAAATAAAAAAAAAAAAAAATATAAAGAAGCGGGGCTTGCTCTTATCCAAAAAATACCCACGCCTATAAAGCCCGTAAAGATCGACAAGGAGACCAGACATATCACGCTGGCGTATTTTGATCAGAAAAGTACGGTGGATTATATAGGTGCCGTGCAGGGGATCCCCGTGTGTTTTGATGCAAAGGAGACCATGGCTGATAATTATCCTTTGCAGAACATACATCCCCACCAGATAGAGTTCATGGATGATTTTGAAAAACAAAAAGGGGTGGCTTTTATCATTCTTTCTTTTACAAAAAAGGATGAGACATACTATATACCTTTCAGGGATGTAAAAATATTTTGGGACAGGGCACGGACCGGCGGCAAAAAAAGCTTTTCCTATGATGAGATAAACAAGGATTATCTGATCCCCCGCAGCGGAGGCGTGGTCATACATTATCTTGAGATGCTGCAGAAGGACCTGGAGGAAAGGGAATGAACCCCCCACCCCCTTGACAGATGAACGTACCGGGCATATAATATCAGAAAAACTTTATTGCTCTACTACTTTATCAAGATAAAGCAAAGGAGGATCGTCATGAAAAAAGATCTGCTGCACACGCCTGAAGGGGTGCGGGACATATACGGTGAGGAATGTCAGGAAAAGACCATGATCACCGGCAAGTTAAAAAACGTATGCCGTAAATTCGGTTATTCGGAGATACAGACCCCTTCTTTTGAATTTTTTGATGTATTTAACAGTGAGAGAGGAAGCGTTCCCTCAAACGAACTTTTCAAGTTTTTTGATCATCACGGGAATACTCTGGTGCTCCGTCCGGACTTTACCCCGTCCGTTGCAAGGATAGCCGCAAAGTACTTTCATGAAAGCAAGCTTCCCGTAAAGGTATATTATTCCGGAAATGTATTTATCAATCATGAAAATGCATACCGCGGACAGCTCAAGGAAAACACCACTGTTGGCGCAGAACTTATGGGGTGCGGAGATGCGGATGAGGATTTTGAGATAATATGCATGGCAGTTGAGTGCATGAGATCCGTGGGACTTAAAAATTTTCAGGTGGAGATAGGAAATGTAAGTTTCTTTAAGGGGTTGCTTCAGGAAGCCGGAATCGGAGAAGAGGATGAGGCAAGGCTTGTTTCCCTGATCAATAAGAAGAATTTCTTTGGGGTGGAGGAGCTTTTAAATGAGTTGTCCATTGAAGCCTCGTCTGCAGAGGCTCTTATGGCAATACCCGGGCTTTTCGGAAACAGAGAGGTGCTTGACAGGGCTGCGGCGCTTACGAAGAATAAAGAGTGCACAGAGGCTGTACAAAGACTTATGGTTTTATATGACAAGCTCAGATCTGTGGGGCTTGAGGATTATGTTTCCTTTGACCTTGGGTCCCTGAGTGATCACAAATATTATACGGGCATTATCTTTAAGGCATTTACCTACGGAACCGGAGAGGCGGTGCTCAGCGGCGGTCGTTATGACAGGCTTATAGGACAGTTCGGAGCGGACAGACCCTCCACCGGATTTGCCATAACGGTGGACAGGCTGCTTGATGCTTTTAAGAGACAGAATATCAGTTTATCAAAGGATGATGATAGTATTTTGTTTGTTTATGACAGTGATGCTTTGAGCAAAGCAGAAAACCTTGTGTTCAGACTGAGAGCAGAGGGGAGGAGGGCCGGCATGATACCCAAGTCCGATGGTGTGTCAAAAGAGGATTATCTTGAATATTCCAGGGAGTGGCAGTTCGCAAAGGTGATCCTGCTCTCCGGGGATAAGACGTCACTGCTTATCAATGAAGATGCCACCACGACACCGGTTATTACGAAGGAGTTATAAGATGAGGTACTTAACAGTTGCCCTGGCCAAGGGAAGACTTGCTGCCAAGGCCATGGAGATGTTCGAGAAGATCGGACTGTCCTGTGAGGAAATGAAAGACGAAAACACAAGAAAGCTTATCTTTACCGATGAGACCACAAAGATGCGGTACTTCCTATCCAAGCCTTCGGATGTTCCCACCTATGTGGAATACGGCGCCGCAGACTTAGGCATTGTAGGCAAGGACACCATACTTGAAGAGGGGCGGAAGCTTTTCGAGGTGCTGGACTTAAACGTGGGCAAATGCCGTATGTGTGTATGCGGTCCGGCTGAGGCGGCAGACAGATTGAAGCACCACGAGCTTATAAGAGTCGCCACCAAGTATCCGGGGATCGCCACGGACTACTTCTTTAACAAAAAGAAGCAGACGGTGGAGATAATCAAGCTGAACGGCTCTGTGGAACTGGCTCCCATCGTGGGACTTTCCGAGGTGATAGTGGATATAGTCGAGACCGGCGCCACATTAAGGGAAAACGGTCTTGAGGTGCTTGAGGAGATCTGCCCGTTGTCTGCCAGGATGATAGTAAACCAGGTAAGCATGAAGATGGAACAGGAAAGAATAAGCAGTATAATAAAAGACATGAGGGGGATTATAAGATGAGAATAGTCAAATTAAATGAGGATTCAATAAAAGACATTTTAAATAATCTGATAAAAAGAAGTCCCAGCCAGTTTACCGAGCAGGAGCAGGCGGTAAATGACATTTTACAGAATATAAGGGAAAACGGGGATAAGGCGCTTTTTGAATACACCGCCAAATTTGACGGTGTGGAAATAAACGAAAAAACCGTAAAGGTCACCCCGGAGGAGATCGAGGAAGCTTACGAGCAGGTGGATGGTGAGCTCTTAAGAGTGATCAGAAGAGCCATGGCAAATATCAAAGAGTACCACGAACTTCAAAAGCAGAACAGCTGGATCGAGACAAAGCCCGACGGTACCGTTCTGGGGCAGAAGGTAACTCCCTTACAGAGAGTGGGAGTGTATGTGCCCGGCGGAAAGGCGGCCTACCCTTCATCCGTTCTTATGAACGTGGTGCCGGCTGAGGTTGCGGGCGTGGATGAGATAATCATGTGTACACCTCCGGGAAAGGACGGAAAGGTTTACCCCACAACACTTGTTACCGCGCACGAAGCGGGGGTTGACACCATTTATAAAGTTGGAGGCGCCCAGGCGATAGGAGCCATGGCATTCGGTACGGAGTCCATAAAAGCTGTTGATAAGATAGTGGGACCCGGAAATATATTTGTTGCCCTTGCCAAAAAGGCTGTGTTCGGATACACAGGCATAGATTCCGTCGCGGGTCCCAGCGAGGTGCTGGTGCTTGCAGACGAGACTGCCAATCCCCGTTATGTGGCTGCGGATCTTCTGTCACAGGCAGAACACGACCAGATGGCCTGCGCCATACTCATTACCACCAGTCAGCAGGTGGCGCAAGAGGTGTCAAAGGAGATCGACGGATTCCTGGAGATCTTAGAGAGGCGTGATATCATAAAAGCTTCCCTTGACAATTACGGCTACATCCTCGTGGCGGAGAACCTGGACGAAGCCATAGAAGCGGTAAATGCCGTTGCTTCCGAGCACCTGGAGATCGTCACAAAGGATCCGTTTGAGGTCATGACAAGGGTAAGGAACGCCGGCGCCATTTTCCTCGGGGAGTCAAGTTCCGAGCCGCTGGGGGATTATTTTGCGGGACCCAATCACGTGCTTCCCACTAACGGCACCGCAAGATTCTTTTCTCCTCTGGGGGTAGATACATTTATCAAAAAATCAAGTATAATATCTTATTCAAGGAATGCTTTAAGAGATGTTCACGAGGACATCGAAACCTTTGCAAAGGCAGAGGGGCTTACGGCACATGCCAATTCAATACATGTCAGATTTGAAAATGAATAAAGGAGACAAATATGGCTGAAAGGATCGCAAAAGTAAACCGCAAAACAAAAGAAACGGATATCTCCATAGAGCTCAGTCTCGACGGGACGGGAAAGGCCGATATAAGCACGGGAATAGGGTTTCTAGACCACATGCTTGACAGCTTTGCCCGTCACGGGCTTTTCGACCTTACGGTAAAAGCCGTGGGGGATCTGGAGGTTGACTCACATCACCTGATAGAAGACACGGGGATCGTTCTGGGGGAAGCCATAAGGCAGGCTGTAGGAGACAAAAAGGGGATAAACCGCTACGGATTTTTTACATTGCCCATGGATGAGGCGCTGGTCCTTTCCGCAGTAGATCTTTCCGGAAGACCTTATCTGGTTTTCGATGTGGAGTTTTCCACACAGACCATGGGAGACTATGACACCCAGATGGTAAAAGAATTTTTCTATGCCCTGTCTTATTCGGCGGGTATGAACCTGCACTTAAAGCAGTTCAGCGGAAGCAATGACCACCACATCTGCGAGGCCTGCTACAAGGCGTTTTCAAAAGCACTTTGCGCTGCGGTGGCGGTAAATCCGCGCATAGAAGATGTATTATCGACGAAAGGAAAGATTTGATCCATGATTTTACTTCCTGCTATTGATATGAAGGACGGCAAAGCCGTCAGATTAAAAAAAGGTGACTTTAAAGAGGTTACCGTTTATTCGGATAAGCCTTATGAGATAGCCTTAGAATTTGAACGCTGCGGCGCGGGGTTTATCCATCTGGTGGATCTTGACGGCGCCCTTGCGGGGCATTCCGTAAACGAGGAAGCCGTAAAGAAGATCACATCAACCGTGGATATTCCATGCGAGATAGGCGGGGGCATACGGAGCATCGGGGCCATAGAGTATGCTTTGAGTCTCGGTGTTTACCGGGTGATCCTCGGCACGAGCGCAGTGAATGATCCGGATTTTGTGAGCGAAGCGGTGGAGCGGTTCGGCCCCGAAAGAATAGTTGTGGGGATCGATGCCAAAAACGGTCTTGTGGCTACCCACGGATGGGAAAGGGTAAGCGAGCTTACCGCCGTGGATATGGCCCTTGATATGAAGGACAGGGGGGTAAGGACCGTTATTTACACCGATATATCAAGAGACGGCATGCTTACGGGACCCAACATAGAACAGACCAAACAGTTGTCGGAAAAAACAGAACTTGATATAATCGCTTCAGGCGGAGTTTCCTGTATGGAGGACCTGGAAAGGTTAAACGATGCAGGTATTTCCGGTTCCATTATCGGGAAAGCGTATTATGAAAAAAAGATCGATCTTGAGGAGGCCGTAAAAAGGTTTTCTTAAAAGTTTTGGGAGGGTAAAATGTCATTTAAAAGAATCTGTGCACAGATATTTATCAAGGATGGTCTTGCATATACTTCAGAGGATGCGACCACGAAGATCACTGAGTCCGGGGATGTGACGGAGGCGGCTGAGGTTTTTGAAAGCATGGGCGCCGATGCCATTATCATCACCGATCTGTCGGAGGATGAGGTGGCTCATGAAAGGGCGATACTCGCCATTCGCGATGTCACCTCCAAAGTGGATATACCGGTGGTCGCAGGGGGGAATGTAAAGCGTCTGGAGGATGTGAAGAAATATTTGTATGCGGGATGCACTATGGCCATAGTCGATGAGGATTCCGTGGATCCCGTAAACGGTGAAGAGATTGCAGACAGCAGTCTCTCCAGATTCGGTGAGGAAAAGATCTGTATAAGAAAAGAAAAGGGGGTTCTTTATCTTGACAGAAAATGCGGTGAGCAGTTTATAGTGCCTGTTACCGATACCGGATCTGTCTGTGATCTTTTAAAGAAGCATGAGATCGCGGGAGTGTACTCAGAGGAGTTTAACAGTCCTGATTTTGATTTCTTCGGTCTGAAGATTGAATGCAAGGTTGATGGAGCAGATGTGGATACACTTGATCCCGAGATAGATTTTTCAGAGCTTAAGACCAATGAGGCGGGACTTGTGCCTGTTATCGTGCAGGATTACAAGACCGACGAGGTCCTGATGCTGGCCTGGATGAATGGGGAGTCCTTTGAAAAAACCTGCAGGACAGGTATGATGACTTATTTTTCAAGAAGCAGGAACGAGCTCTGGGTAAAGGGTGAGACCTCGGGTCACTTCCAGTACCTTCGCGCCATGTTTGTTGACTGTGACGAAGACACTCTCCTTGCAAAAGTAAAGCAGAAGGGAGTGGCATGTCATACGGGAGCAAGGAGCTGCTTTTACCGTGAGATAATGTCTAAGTATTATGAGGAGACCAATCCCATAAACATCTTCTCAGATGTTATGGATGTGATAAATGACAGAAAATTAAATCCCAAGAAGGGGTCTTATACAACTTATCTTTTTGAAAAGGGTATAGACAAGGTGTTGAAGAAATGCGGGGAAGAAGCGGCAGAGGTGATCATAGCCGCAAAGAATCCCGACAAGGAAGAGATAAAGTATGAGATCGCGGATTATCTTTATCATCTGATGGTGCTTATGTCAATGAAAGAGATAAGCTGGGATGATATCATAAAGGAACTTGCAAACAGGTAACAGGAGGAAACATGGGTTTTTTAAGAAAAAGGTATTTTGAAGAGCAATACCCCATACTTACTGGATGGCTTAAAGATCATCCTTTTTTGCTGACCTGCTTTAAGATCCTTTATTACGGACTTCCCATAATCATGATCATTATTTATGTGGGATTCGTTGTTCATACTTTCCGGTCAAAGGGGAAGAAGACACTTAAACGAACGGTTCTGGTTCCGGCTGTGGCTTTCGTTTTGGTATCTCTTTTCAGGAAACTTTATAATAAAAAGAGACCTTATGAAAAGTACGATTACGATCCGCTTATAAACAAGGGTAAGGCGGGAAGATCCATGCCCAGTCGCCATACTTTTTCCGCAGGACTTATTACCGTGACCGTAGGATATTATTATCCGCTGCTCGCTCCCTTCCTCTGGATGATCACGGGGCTTATAGCCCTTACCCGTCTGGTGGCCGGGGTGCATTATTGAAGATCCCGGTTTTTAACAGAGGTAAGGATTAATGGATGAATTTCTTGAATTGTCAAATGATACGGTCATCGCCGATGCACAGGTTACCTTTATCGGGACCACGAAACTTTTTATAGAAAATAGGGATGAGGACGGCTCCGTAAGGAAAGCTGTCTGCGAAGTTCCCGGGTATAAGTGGGAATCGGAAGATGATTTCAGTGAGGAGGAGATCGGGAAGATAAAGGCTATGATCAAAGATCAGGAGCTGCTGATCTTTTCCGGAGTGATATTGTGATGTAAAGTTATAAAGTTTTATTGTTTTACGGATCGCTCCGCATGAACAGGCAAATCCTGTTTATGCTCCCGCAATCCTCCCCGTGTTCGCATTCCCGTGGTATTGGCATACCACTCCATGCTCATCCGGGGCGTGTATCAAATACAGCGCTTCACACGCAATAAATGCTTGCGTGAAGCGTTGTGCTTGATCTACTGTAAAATCTCGAGTCTTACAGGCGATCGCTGTACCGTTGCGGTACAGAGGAAAGTCCGGGCTTCACAGGGCAGGACGCCGGATAACATCCGGTGGAGGTGACTCCAAGGATAGTGCAACAGAAAACAGACCGCCTGACATGTCAGGTAAGGGTGGAATGGTGGTGTAAGAGACCACCGATCTGCAGGTAACTGCGGATGCCGTGTAAACCCCGTCCGAAGCAAGGTTTATCGAAAGCCATACGGTTGCCCGCCGTGCTTTTGAGGTAGCCGCTTGAGGCATGCGGCGACGCATGTCACAGATAGATGATCGTCCGCGACATAACCCGGCTTATCGTAAGGCTCATATTTGAAAAGTAAGACAGGTGCTATCTGTCTTATTTTTTTGTTTCCGTCTTGCATGATCGATGATCATGTTTTATAATACAAACAAATGTTTGCAAGGAGATACTGACGGTGCAAAGATATATATGCATAGATCTGAAATCATTTTATGCTTCCGTTGAATGTGTGGAACGGGGCCTTGATCCCATGACCACCAATCTGGTAGTGGCGGACCCCGAAAGAAAAGGAGGCACCATATGTCTTGCAGTCTCACCTGCCATGAAAAAAATTGGTGTAAAAAACCGGTGCCGTGTTTTTGAGATACCGAAAAACATTGACTACATAATGGCACCCCCCAGGATGCAGAAATACATCGACTATTCTGCGGAGATATACGGCATTTACATCCGTCACATCGCGCCGGAGGATATCCATGTATATTCCGTTGATGAAGCCTTTATGGATGTGTGCCCTTACATATCCCGTTATGGCAGGAGCGCAAAGGAGATCGCCCTTATGCTCATGGAAAAGGTTTATCTGAAAACCGGGATAAGAGCCACTGCAGGCGTGGGCAGCAATCTTTATCTTGCAAAGATCGCCCTTGACATCACCGCCAAGCATTCACCGGATTTTACGGGAGAGCTGGATGAAGAAAGTTATAGATCAAAGCTTTGGGATCACAGGCCTCTTACAGATTTTTGGCGTATCGGAAAGGCCACGGCGGCCGCCCTGGCACGTATGGGGATACACACCATGAGGCAGCTGGCAGATACAAATGAGGATTTATTATACAAAAAATTCGGCATAGATGCCGAGCTCATGATAGACCATGCATGGGGAAGAGAGCCTGTCACCATGGCGGATATAAAGAAATATCATTCCAAAGACACCAGTCTTACAAGCGGCCAGGTGCTTATGAGAGACTACAGCGCGGAGGAGGCCCGTCTTATTGTAGAGGAAATGGTTGACGCCCTCTGTGTTGATCTGATCCGGAAAAAAACTCTATACCCAGTCAGTTTCACTGCACATAGGTTATTCGCATAATACTTACCGGGAAAGCTCGAGAGGCACTGCAGCGCTTCTTTCACCCTCCAATGTATATTCTGAAGTGATCGGACCGGTGCTTCAGGTGTATGACCGCATAGCGGATAAAGATCATCTTATCCGCCGCATGAATATTTCCTGTAATAAGCTGACAGGGGAAAACAGACAGATCACATTTGCGGATATCTTAAAGGACGGGAGGGATGAGCAGATGCAAAAGACCATGGCAGACATTAAGGGCAGATTCGGAAAAAATGCCATTTTTCGTGCAAGGGATCTGCAGGAGGGAGCTACCGCATTAGAGCGTGGCAGGCAGATAGGAGGGCACAAAAGTGGAGAATAGAGGTAAAATGCCTGTTTCACAGAGCAAATCTGATCCGGCTGTGGCGCTATCACTGGCGGGCTGCGAGAGCGATGTGCAAAGCGGGACGGCTGATGCCGGACAAGCTGCTCTGGCGTGCAATCTCGGATGGCGCCAGACGGTTTACAGAGGAGTATGATCTTGCGGTCGCGTTCCTGGAGGGCGGCTCCGCCTACTATGTGGCGGATCACGTCAGGGCGAAAAAAAAGGCGGCGTTTATTCATATCGACTATCAAGATTCTCGCCCCATTTATGAACAGATTTATGGGAAA
>CACWUI010000056.1 GCA_902764045.1 uncultured Lachnospiraceae bacterium | reverse complement strand
CGCAATCTCTAAATTCGTTCGTTTCGAAGTAGGCGAAGGTATGGAGAAGAAAAACGAAGACTTCGCTGCAGAAGTTGCTGCTCAGCTTGGCTAATCATTAAAATAGTTTTATCGTATTTACATTCGACTCACAACATTGCATGTAAATGAAGATACACCCCGGAATCATTCAGATTTCGGGGTGTTTTTATGTCAGCCTTTTTTAAAGAAATCTTCCGGCTGTTGTGAGATCCGGAACTGGTGAGGTGTCTGACCG
The DNA here is from genome assembly GCA_902764045.1 of uncultured Lachnospiraceae bacterium. GTDB lineage: Bacteria > Bacillota > Clostridia > Lachnospirales > Lachnospiraceae > UBA4285. The sequence goes on along the minus strand of CACWUI010000056.1, from coordinate 7,174 downwards.
GTGTACTTTTTAAAATATTTGGAGAAGTGACTCTGGGAAGAAAAGCCAAGATAGGTCGCAATCTCACTATACGTATAATTGGTATAGATCAGTAGATTTTGGGAACGGGATATTTTTTCACGGATGATATATTGTGAAATGCCGATCCCTTCATACTTTTTAAAAAGATGGGACAAATAATCCGGATTGTAGCCAAATTCGGAAGCCAATGTCTCAACCGTGATCCTGTCATGTAAATGGGAAAAGATATAATCCTTGCATTTTTCAATGTGGGGATTTTTTTGTTTTTCTTTTTCACTCTGTTCGCGGGCTTCTTTTACCAGCGCGGTATAATGATATTCCATTTCGTAGAAAAAATATTTGGACACCGAATCCATTTCATCAATCTGCTGGATATAGGAGTCGCTGAGAGAGTAGGCAATTTCCGGTGATAAACCTCCGCGCATGGCGGATCTGCTTGCAAGCGTGACCAGTACGATGCCGAGGTTTTTCATATTCCTTACAGGATCCTTGGATAAAATACCGAGCTGCCCCGAATAATCCTCGGCCAGGACATTTTTGAGAGCCTCCAGGTCACCGTCTTCAATACTTTTCTGTTCCCGAACTTCCTGACTGTAGGGATTGTGATGAATCGTATTTTCCTGATTTTCAAATACCAGATTGGTGAAGCGCTTGTGAAGCTCCAAATGCATATCCTGATGCGCCATATTGTGCAGGGATATATCGTTGCCGGTCAGAACATTATCAGAATAAAGATTGTGTAACATCAATACAGTTTCGGATATATTTTCGATGGTTACAACCGGAATCTGGTCAGAAAGACCGGAAAAATCATACTGGGAACCGGTATTTGTATGGCATAGTCTGACCGGAGAGGATATCTGGAAGGGACCGATCAGAAATCCAAATTCCTGCAAAGATGGGCACACTAAGGCATAGCAGATATCGTTGTATGAAAAAAATAACGGAATTTTGTCTGTAACACATTGGTTTACATAATCCGAAATGAGAGCCGTTGTGATAAAAGTATCGGAAAAATCCGGGATATCACAATAGGAAGCAAGGATATGGCCGGACAGATCAATCTGGTATAAAACAGTGTGTAAGCTGTGTGAAATATAGGCGGCCAAAGCTTGGATATTGCGGATCGTATGGTTAGGCAGAGTTGTATTGGTGATTGGATTGTGGGTCATAATGGGTTACCTCGTTAGTTGGTGCTTCTTTTTTGATATTAGTATCAGTATATCACGTTTTACGCTAAAAACACATAAGAAATGTGATATTGATATAAGAAAAGTGATATAGAATAAGGCGTAAAACGGATAAAATGAATACATCAAATGAGATATCTCTGAAATGGCCAACGAGAGAAACTAAGAATACAAACATTATGAAAAGAAAGGGCAGATACATGAAAGCAAATGTTAAAGTAAAAGGTGTCAATCTTGGAAACTGGCTTGTTCTTGAAAAATGGATGAACCCGGCATTGTTTGATGGAACAGATGCAGAAGACGAATACTGGCTTCCCAGAAAGCTTTCCAAGGAAGTATATGAAGCAAGAATCAAGATCCACAGAAGTGAGTATATCTCAGAAAGAGATTTCGTGACAATCAAATCATGGGGATTTGATGCAGTCCGTATTCCGGTTCCCTATTTTATTTTTGGAGACAGAGAGCCGTTTATCGGTTGTATTGAAGAGCTTGATAAAGCTTTTAACTGGGCAGAGCGTTATGGCTTACAGATCTTAATTGATCTTCATACAGCACCCATGGGGCAGAACGGTTCCGACAATGGCGGTATCTGTGGTGTATGCAGATGGGCACAGATCCCGGAAGAGGTTGAATTTGAATTAAGCGTTCTGGAACGTCTGGCAGAAAGATACGGCAAGAGAAAAGGTCTCTGGGGAATTGAAGTATTAAACGAGCCCGCATTGGAAAAAATCTGGGCAACCATGGATATGCAGAGCCGTTATCCCGCAGCAGATGCCAAGATGGCAGAGGGAAGCAAAGCAATTTCCTATGAATTTATCCGCAAGTTTTATCTGGATGCATTTGACCGTATCCATCCTCATATTGCAGAGGACAAATACATTGTGATCCATGATGGCTTTGAGCTCAATATCTGGAAGGACTTCATGCAGGAAGATAAATATGACCACGTAGTACTGGATACACACCAGTATCTGATGATGGCTGAAATGTACGGATGCGAACAGACCGTGGACGGATATCTGGATTATATCAAAAACCGTTTTGCAAAAGAGATCGCTGAAATGCTTGAAATCATCAAGGATCAGAACCCTGATATTCAGATAATCGCAGTAGGCGATATGGAGCAGAAGATCTACGACAAGACCACGCTTGATGTCAAAGAGTTCATTACCGGTTATCTTGGCGAGTACGAGCAGGCTTATTTTACAAAGTGTTTCCGTATCAATAAGGAACACGCAGAGCTGTTAGGTCGTATCTGGAACAAGAATATCAATGGTGTCAACGAAAACTGCATCGTCAGCGAAATGTCATTCAGAGAGGCTATGAGCTTTTTGTCAAAGCAGGACGTAAGTGAAGTCCTTTGTCTCGGCGGCAGAACCGGCAATATGGCACGAATGCTCAATATGCTTGAAGAGGACTATCCGGATGTCTATAACAAAAATACGGTCTACGCAAGCATCAGAAAAGAAGAATGGTACGGCGATAATGCTCTTACCGAAAAGCTTCAGCATTCAGCTATCTTCACTACTTACGACAGCAGTAAAGGTCTGGAACGCCCTATCTGCCTTCTGTTTGATTATACAGAGGACTATTGGTCTGTCCGTATCACTCAGCCGCAAGTCAAGTATGATATTCTCAGAAACATTTTTTGTGTCGCTGCAAGCAGAGGCAAGAAACATATCATCTATGTAAGAGGCAAGGAAAGTCTCTGTTCCGAAAGAACACTTTCCACATCACAGGAAAGCAGTATCACATTCAAGCATCCATTCAATATGTCTGATATGTTCGACTTCAAGTACAAGGAAGATATTGAGGAATGCTTTGACCTTATCGAGACAAAGAAAATAGAGACTGAAGACCATGATATTATCCATATCGACAACTATGACGGTTTCATTGACCTTTCTCCCTGCATCGGCATCTATCAGGAAGCATCGTACTTCACCGATTACAATATCGACAAGCAGATCGACTTTATGAACGAAGTCAAGGGAGATCGCAAAGGCATCACCGTCAAGGAAGATGATACACTGGATCAGAAGATACTTAAAATCACTTCCTATGAAACTCAGCAGAGCAGATATGCAAGACAGGTAAAGCCGCCTTTCGTGTCCGATACCCAGCGTGAGCAGATCCACAGCAGACTCAGCACTATGCTTAACCCCTCAGAACAAGTCCAGACTCCCTGTATGATCGTTTTCACTGATATCATCGGCAGAAAGTACACTGCAAAGGGCAGAACAGATGTTATCAAGGGCGATACGGTATATGAGCTGAAGTTCACTTCTGAGCTTAATCACAGCCATTTCTTACAGTGTGCCTGTTATATCGCAGCTCTTTCCCGTTACGGTATCAAAAAGAGCATCCTCTGGAACGTCCGCAACAACACAGCTTATGAAGTGACCGTACCTGATACAGACAAATTCCTGAACGCTGTTGTCAGAACGATCACTAAAGGCTACGTCCGTAAAGCAAGAAATATTGAATTTTTGTAAAATAATAACGAAAGCTTGACAGAAAAACAGATATATGTTATAATAATTATATTCCCAATACTGAATCTTTTGTAAAACTCTTTTGTTTACTCACTTATCATCTTTTCATTCCCTAAGCCGATGCTTTCCTGCATCGGTTTCTTTTTTTTATCTCTGATAAAACTTACATCTGTCAAAATGTATAAATCTGATATATATATAATAACTAATCTTTGTCGGAAAAGCATCTTGATTTGTGTGTATAAAAATGGTATAATAATTATAGTGAAAACAAGTTATATTTGTAAGAACTCCATGTTAAATAAATAAAAGGAATGAGTAAATATGTACAAAAATATGATTAAAGCAGGGATCTATGAGCTTGATGCTCCGATAAAAGGTGATATGAACGGAGTATTGTTCCCTATGGGAAGCAAGGTCTATATAAACAAGGTCAAAGGCTTTCCGTTTAAAGCGATAGAAGGCTACGTTGACGGAGAGTTTTGCACTGACTGTCTGTATGATCCTGATATGATGCTTGTACACGTTATCAGACTTCAGAACACAGAAGGCATTGATCTGACAAACAAAGTTGAAAGAATGAGTTATTTGAGAAAAGAGTGATCGAATGAAAAAAGAACTGCTCGTACTGCAAGTAATCAATCTCCTGTTATTTGTGGGCTTATCGGTTCTGCTGCGGTTATGGGGCATTTTTAACATTGCAACAGCGATAATCATATATCTTATGGTAGCTGTCAGCAACGTTCTGAACGTCCATACACAGCTAATCAAGCCGATAGAAGAGATAGGCACTTACGATAAGCTGACAAGGTGTTATAACAGGACAAAACTCAATATCAAGGTCAAGGAATACGATAACTACACCACTTATGCTATCATATTCTTTGATGTCAATAATCTGAAAAAGATGAACGACATCCACGGTCATGAGGACGGTGATAAGCTCCTTCGCAACGCTGCTATGCAGCTTATGTTCTGGCGTAGATACGGTGATGTGTACCGAATAGGCGGTGATGAATTTATAGTAGTCGTACCGAACGCTAAAAAGGAACAGATCGAAAAGACCTTGAAGCATTGGTACAGTTCACTTCCGGTTCTCAACGCCGGTTACAACGATGATTTTATCTGTAATTTCAGCTACGGCATATTCTATAAAAAAGAGAATGTTTCCTTTGAGGAAATCATGAAGAAAGCCGATGAAGAAATGTACAAGATGAAGAAGAAGCTGAAAGCTCAGAGAAACTGAATATCTGCCTTCCTGCCGGTGCTTGATAGCATCGGTTTTCTTTTTTTGTAGGACTATACAAAAATCAAGTGAATCATTAACGAATATTTGTCGGAAAAACATCTTGAAATATATGTATAAATATGGTATAATAAATTCAGAGTTAAGGGATAGGAAGTCCCGAAAATACCGTGAAAGTTGAGGAAATAAAAATGGCAGGCAAGATAACAAAAGCTCTGAAAAAACAGTTTGAAGAGAAGGCAAAAGAGCTTTGCGAGAGATACAATCCTTACAGAGAGGATCGTGAGCGTTCCACACCGTACTTTATCGGCAAAACTCCGATGTTTTACTTCAAGGCTCTGAACAAGTCTCTTACCAAAGAGCAGATAGATGCTGAGTACATTGATACCGCAGTAAAAGATATTCAGTACGGCTACGAACAGCGTATGGCAGGCTACATGGATAAGTGGTACAGATACAATCACGCTGATGAAGGAGCTGCTTACGAAGCCGGTCAGAGAATGGCTGCTGATACAGGGAAGTGTCCGGAAGAGTTTACGATCATAGAGTGTATGCACTGAAGGGAGAACGGCTATGGCAAAGAAAGCACACGTTGTACTTACCACACTTTCAATAAAGTGTGAGGACGGAAGCAGAAAGACAGTTGACAAAAACGAGATCTGTTCCTGTAAGGACAGAGGCACAGCAGAACTTATATGCCGCCTGCTCCTTGATAACAACTACAAGGAACTATGCAGGAAGGACGTAAACGATAACGAAAGAATGTATATCTTAGGAGTTGAATGATATGAATGTCAATGAGAACATCACAGGGATCTATAACGCAGCAGAGAACTACAAAAAGGAAATGCAGGAAGCGGAGCGTTCCGCAAAAGCACAGCTCACGCTTTATATTACCGAGATACTGAAAGAAAACGGTCTGGATGGCAAGGTAAAGAAGCTCTCCGGCTATAACAAGGGCAAGGTCGGCAAGTTTGAGGTCGAAGACGGCAACCTTGCGTTCGTGTTTGAGGATAAGAGAGCGGTTTGCCCTAAAAAGACTGCTTTCGAGTTCGTTGCTTCAAACTGGCTCAGATATGTAGGAACTGTTTCTCCGAAGGCTTCTATGGAGCGTGTCGTAAAGGGGTATGGTGCGGTATGAGTGACAGCAAGTTCGTATTGAAGGACAGGAAAACAGAACGCTATATTTACAGCTTTAACGTTCACGGCATAGATTTTGTCAAGAGACAGAAGTATGCGAAGTCATACAAGACCTTTGACGAGGCTGAATATGCCAAAATGAGGATCAGGAAGTATGACGAAACCCTGCATCTGACCGTTGAAGAGGTCGAGATACCAAGATGCAATATGGACTGCTTCAATTGTCCTTTAGAAGACTGCACAAGTGCAAGAGCAAGAACAAAATGGGAAAAGACTGTTTTCGCATCTGTTCTTAACGAATAATAAAGTGAGGTAATTACTATGAATAACAATGCAATGAACAACATAAGCAATGAAGATATGCTCCTTCAGACTGAGAGCATCTACGATATGGCTATGAACCGTATCGGTAAGGAATATCCGGAGATCCCTGCTGATAACTACTCTGATAGAGTGTGGTTTGCCGTATCAGGTGTGGTAAAGCATCAGGGCTACGAAGCAGCAAAAGACTACGCTCTTAACGCTCCCTTCTGTATCTGAGGGAGCTTAATAAAACCAAAGAAAGGAGAAACACTTTGAAGATAACGCTGACTAACATCGAATATTCTGAGGACTATAAGGCTGTAGCGGTAAACGCATCACCAAAGGAGCTTACAGTCGAGATACCCGACAATACCTTTGAGCATCAGATCAACGCCGTAGTGTTCGGAGCGATAGCAAAGAAGTATTCTCCTTATATGGCTCAGAACATCGAAAAAGCCGAATTTACTATACTGTAACAGCAGCGGAGTGGGTAAAGCCTGCTCCGTTTTTTGTGTATTCAGACAAATTTGTCCTCTTATAATAACTAATATTTGTCGGAAAAACATCTTGAAAAATATGTATAAATATGGTATAATAAATACAGTTAAGGGAGTTAAAAAAACTCCGATAAATCGGTAAAAAGTGAGGTTTTTAACATGGTAGTGAACGGTATGTATGTGTCAACTTGTGATGATAACCGTATCGAGAGAGTTGATGAAAACGGAAACAAGGTGTACTGCGAGGGCGTTTTCTGTCAGGTGTACAGCGATAGTGAATAC